>CALABZ010000433.1 GCA_937888615.1 uncultured Lentisphaeria bacterium
TGAGGTCTGCCGACCGAGATTGATTGAGCCGTGCGTTTCTTTCGGAACTTGCCGTCCGTAGTGGTCAGTCGTTACCGGGCCGGTGTATTCCTGATTACCGCCAGCAACGGGCGTTATTACTGCTACGGGCTGATTTCCGACGTTACCACCGGCAGTACCGAACGCCTGTACCGGAGCACGAAAAAACGGAGCAACCCTTCCGCCCTGATCCTCATCGGCGACGCTGGCACCAGAACATCCGGTTCCCTGGACATGTGGCAGGGGCTTTACAACCAGAGCTTTACCTCTTACAACGGCATGCCGTTCCTGGTTCACGGCAACACGGCGCCTTATGCTTTTCTCGACGGCCATGTGGCGGCGATGAAACCCGGGGATTTTCCGGATACGGTGAACCATAAATATTTCTGGTTGGGACACAGCAGCAATACCGCCCGCTTCAGGGGCTATAAATTAAGCGATGGAACCATCGTAACCTATTAACAGAAAGGATAATGATTATGATCGGAAAAGTGTTTTTATCCGCGGCCGCGGCATTGCTCGGCACGAATCTTGCCGCCGCCGGCTTCGACGCCGCGCAGGACCCGTTTGTCATCGGCATGTATTCGGCGGATCCGCAGACGGACGAGGTGTTCAAAATGCTCTCGGAATCCGGCGTGAATTACGTACACACTTATTACAAGTACAAGCACACCAGGGAAGAGCGCCTGGCGATTCTCGACCTTGCGGAAAAATACCGTATGAAAGTCATGCTCGATATCGGCGGAACCCGGCAGCTCAAAACCGGTAATGAGAATTACCTTGCCGACGTCATGGCCGAAGTGGAGGCCGCCAAAGCGCATCCCGCCCTCGGCATGTGGTACCTCTGCGACGAGCCGAAAACCGAACACCTGCCGAAAGTCGCCGAGATCCGCAAGGAAATCGGGAAAGTCTCCGCGGTCCCGACTTCCCTGGTCATTCACTGGCGCGAAAAATGGGAAAACACCCGCGGTTACAGCGACATCTGGATGGTGGATGTTTATCCGGTCCGGGGACAGGATTTCCCGGATACGCCGCTCCAGCATTTCACGACTTTCGTCAGGGGCGCCGCCAAGAGCAAACGCCCCGGGACGCCGTTTATTCCGGTGCTCCAGGCGTGCGACTTCACCTGTTTCCCCGACCAGGCACGCAATTTGGAAGACAAGTCGAAACTGCGTTATCCGAACCTGGCTGAAATGCGTTTCATGGCGTATTCGGCGTTGACCTACGGTATCCGGGGAATGTTCTTTTATTCGCTGTACCACAGCCATTTGGAGAAACCGTCGGGCCTGGCGTGGTGGCGGGATACGTTGAGGCCCCTGCTGCTGGAAATAAGGGAATTCACCGATGCCGTCCCCCGCGTGTGGGACGTTACCGCCTGCGACTTCGCCCTGGATAAGAAATATGATATCAACCTCGGTTACTGGGACCGTCCCGGCGGCGGTTTTCTGGTGTTGACCAATAACTCCGGCGTAGCAAGGAAACTTGCCGTCGATTTGAAGGGCACGGCCTTCCCGGAAAGCGGGGAACTGACGCCGTACGGCTTCACCGCGCCGCACCGGATCCAATGGCGCGCCGGCAACCTCGAAGTCGATGAACTCGGTCCGTGGGAAACCGTGGTTTACCGGGTGAAGTGATCTTCCGCCATAAATATGCACGGTCCGGTTCCGGGTTTACCTTGCGGCGTTCCGGACCGTCTTTATTTCACGGGCTGAAAATGCATGATTGTACTGCGGCCGGACAGGGTCACCCGGACCTTGCGGGGGGCGTGCGCCATGTTCACCAGATGCACGGCCGTGCCTCCATCTTTTTTTGACCTTGTTGCGGATGAACACGGCCCGGCTGCCGCATTGCAGTTCAATTCCCGTTTCGATACGGACCGCGTTGCCGCGGCTCTCGTCATAGCTGTCGGTCCCCTGTCAAGACGGCAACTCATGAAAAACGCGCGGTCAAGTTCCTCGTCCCTATGGGATTGCAGTCTTTCCGGTCCGGCTTTCCTCCTTGTCGTTTCTTCGATACCCCGGTATCGGCGAACCGGCAAAATGAAAATCCAAACCGGCGATCTCTGCAACCAATTTCAAGTTTTAACCCTAATCGAGTATAACTGCAATCATTCATCATAGTATAACTCGCTCAATAGTTTTATCTTTTTCTTAATTTTGCATTTTTATCGTATTTTTATCACGGATGCGTATTGAAAATAACCGAATTTTGGCTATAGTAACCATAAGTAACGTAATTTAAGGATATTTTTGAGAAAAATAACAAATGGCTGGGAGGAATAATGTCAACACCCAGATACTCTCTTGTTCTGAAGAATAATTTCAATAAACTGAAGATTTTAGAGCATGTTGAATCCACACCGCTTCTGAACAATCGGATGCTGGCGTCGAAACTGGGCTGCAGCATCAAGCTGGCCCATAGCCTCCTGACCAGACTTGTCGGCAAAGGCTGTCTGCATGTCAAAAAAGTTCATTCAAGGCGCTGGGATTATTTCCTGACTCCCCAGGGCATTGCGGAAAAAGCCCGGCTGACCTATGAATTTCTGGATTTTTCAATGCACTTTTACCAGGAAGCCCGCAAAAAAAGTTCGCAGCTATGCCGGAAATTTGCCGAAGCCGGGACCCGCAAAGTCGCGTTGCTGGGTACCGGGGAGCTTGCGGAAATTGTTTTCCTGGGCATCAAGGAATGGAACCTTGTTCTGACCGATGTATTTGATGATGAAGGAGAGACATTTTTGAACCTGCCCATAAAAAAGTTCTGCGAGATCAATCGTTCGGAAGCAGAGGTATTTATCGTCTGTACCTGTGACCCGAAGGAACCGATGAATGAGGAATTCATGCCGCTTGAGCTGCCGGAAGTGACTCCGGTCTATAACATTTTCGGAGAAATTTTGAGTTGACTCCAAGATGAAAAATGTCATTTTTAAAATCTTGAAACTCTTTGACCGTCGGACAGCGGAGCCGGCGGCGGACGCGGTTTTTGAACTTGCGGTCGAAAACCCTTCAACGATCCATAAAAATAACATGGATTCAAGCAGGAGGGCGGGATGAGCTTCATGATATTTATCCAGACGCGAATGAATTCATTGCGCTGTCCGGGCAAGGTTTTGAGAACAATCGGCGGCAAGGCCATGTTGAAATATGTCATCGAATGCGTAGATAAAACCGGTTATGAGTACGCAGTGCTGACATCCGTGGAAGACACGGATTTACCGATCGTTGAATTTTGCTGCAACAACGGGATTACCTGCTTCAGGGGGGACCTGAACAATGTCGCCGGGCGATTTCTGGATGCCGTTTCACATTTCCGTCCTGATGCCTTTTTGCGCATTTCGGCCGACAGCCCCTTTATTAACTGGAAACTGCTGGCTGAAGCGGTCCGGATTTATGAAAGATTAAAGCCGGACATGCTTACAAACGTTATGCCCAGATCATATCCCAAAGGGCAGTCGGTAGAAATTTTGAATGCCGAAGTGTTTCGCAGAGAATATTGCAATTTTTGTGAAGATGATGATTTTGAACATGTAACAAAATATTTTTATCGTAATGCCGGCAAATTCCACATAGTTAACCTGCCATACCCGGGGAAGCGGGATTTCAGTGATATCCAATTATCCGTAGATACCGAAGAAGATTTCGCATTGGCTGTAAAAATGTCTGCGGCAATGGAGCTTCCGCATTGGGAGTATTCCATTGAGGAACTTATGGAGTTAAAAGTATCATGCGGCAAATAAGATGCGGAGTTATCGGCCTGGGCATAGGAGAAGCTCATGCAGCCAGTTGCGTGAACAATCCCGGCGCTCACCTGCAAAAGATCTGCGATTTCGACCATGAGAAAGCCCGAAATCTGGCAAAAAAATATAATTGCCGGATCGCCGCCCATGCCGATGATATCATTAACGATCCGGAAATCGATCTGGTTATCATCGCATCTTACGATTCCTATCATTTTGAACAAGCCGGCAGGGCAATCGCCAACGGGAAAGACGTGTATATAGAAAAACCGGCGGTCTGTACTGCCGATCAGGCAAAACAGTTACGCGGCCTGATAAAAAAGCATTCCCGTTCGATATCTTCCAACCTGGTTCTCCGCACCTGTCCTCTTTTTCAAAACCTCAAGGAAGAAATCCAGAGCGGCAGCTTTAAAGACGTTTATTATATCCAGGCGGCATATTTATGGGGAAGAGTTTACAAAATACTTGACGGCTGGAGAAAAGAAGATCCCGGCTATTCCATCATTGCCGGGGCCGCAGTACATCTGGTTGACCTTATCTGCTGGCTTACGGGCAAACTGCCGGATCGCGTTTCGGCCTGCGGCAACAGGCTTGCAACCGGCGGAAAAACCCATTTCGATGACTTCGCCGCATTACGCCTGAATTTTCCCGACGGCCTTATCGCGGAAATCACGGTACACGGCGGCTGCGCCCATCCCCATTTCCATGAATTACGAATGTATGGCTCTGAAAAAACCTTTTATCATGACCTTAGCGGCAGCCGATGGATTAACCTGAAGGGGGAAATATCCAATGAGGCTTCGGAATATCCGGCCAAAAATCTGCGGCATCTGGCCCTTGACTCGTTTATCGGGCACCTGGCCGACAAGACTGCCCCCGCCATGATAACTGCCGATGACATGTTCAACTCTTTAAGCGTCTGTCTGGCTGCGGAAAGATCTTTGAAACAGAATAACGAGAGCATTCATATTAATTATTATTGAAATACGGAGAACTTTATTATGAGAAATGTCAAATTCGGAAAACCGATTATTGAAGCAGAAGAAAAAAATGCAGTCATGGAGGTTCTGGGAGGTGATATCCTCGTTCACGGGCCAAAAGCAAAAGAATTTGAACAGGCGTTTTCAAAATTCACCGGAGCTCCGGCTTCGGTTTCGCTTTCCTCGTGTACGGCAGGATTGCACCTGTCATACTTTTACCTGAAACTTGGCCCCGGCGATGAAGTCATCGTACCGGCTCAAACTCATAATGCCACGGCTCACGCGGTGGAATACACCGGAGCCAGGCCGGTTTTTGTGGACGCCGAGCTGAAAACCGGAAATATTGATATCGACAGGATTGAAGCCGCAATTACCGGCAGAACAAAAGCGCTGAGCCTGGTGCACTTCCTGGGGATGCCGGTTGCAATGGATAAAATCAATGCCATTGCGGAAAAGTACAATCTGCCGGTCATAGAGGATTGCGCTCTGGCGGTAGGAGCCAGATATAAAAATAAACATGTGGGTTTGTGGGGAGATGCCGGCTGTTTTTCATTTTATCCGGTAAAACACATGACGACAGGCGAAGGAGGAATGCTGATCAGCAAACATCCTGAATGGACAAGCACCATCGAGCGCCAAAAGGCATTCGGAGTCGATCGCCATGCGGGAGAAAGAGAAATCCCCGGAGTGTATGATGTCAATATGCTTGGCTATAATTACCGCATGAACGAGATTGCGGCGGCGATCGGCTGCGAGCAAATGAAAAAAATTGCCGGCTTTATTGATAAACGCAAACGGAATTTCGATATCCTGTATGCAAAACTGAAAGAACTGCCGGAATTGCATCTCTTCGAAAGCAGCAACGGAGACTTCCAGAGCTCATATTACTGTCTGAGCGTCATTTTGGATGACCGGCTCAAAGAACACAGGGTTGAAATAATCAATAACCTCAAAGCCGCAGGAATCGGCACCAGCATCTACTATCCGGCTCCTGTTCCGCATTTGAGCTACTACAGTAAAAAATATAATTTTGATAAATCATGTTTCCCGAATGCCGCGAAAATCAGTTATAATTCAATAGCGTTCCCCGTTGGCCAGCATCTTGATGGCGAAGATATGGAATATATCGCTTCTAAACTTAAAAATATAATCGGAGAAATTACAAAAAAATGAAATCCCTTGAAAACAAAAGTATCTGTATTGTCGGAGGCGCCGGCTTCATCGGACACCATCTTGCGCTTTACCTTAAGGAGCACGGCGCAGAAGTTACGGTCATCGATGGTTTGAACGTGAACAACTTGCTTTATCTCCATTCTTCAACCAGCCCGGTCGCGTATCGCGATCATTACATCCGCTTTGTCGAGCAGCGTTTGAAAATGCTGCGTGATAACGATATACCGCTTCACGTCATTGACGCCAGGGATTACGGCACGCTCGGCGCCGCGATTGCCAAGAGTAAAGCCAATGTTGTCATCATGCTGGCGGCCGTTGCTCACGCCGACCGTTCCAACAAAAACCCCTTTAATACTTTTGACCACAGTTTAAGAACCCTGGAAAACTCCCTGGACGCATCGCGTTCGCAAATAGAACATTTTATTTACTTTTCATCCAGCATGGTTTACGGGAATTTCCCCCCGGAGGGAGTCGCTGAAGAAACGCCCACGGATCCGATCGGTATTTACGGCAACCTGAAAAAAGCCGGAGAACAAATGGTCAAAGCCTATAAGAATGTTTTTGACCTTGATTATACCATTGTCCGGCCTTCGGCTCTTTACGGGGAACGATGCGTCAGCGGCAGGGTCGGGCAGATATTTATCGAAAACCTTATGAACAAAAAACCATTGGTTATCAACGGGCAGGGGGAAGACCGCCTTGATTTCACCTATATCCAGGACCTCTGTCACGGGGTGGAGTGTGTGATCAAGAACAAAAACGCCAGAAACGAAACTTTTAATATAACCTACGGCGAGTCCAGGTCACTCAAACAAATGGTCGATATCATCCAGAAGCATTTCGCTAACGTTCAAATCGAGTACAAGCCCAAAGACAGTTTGACTCCCGACAGGGGCACTCTGCTGGTTGACAAGGCCAGGAAAATGATCGGCTATAGCCCGTCGTTTCCTTTGGAGAAAGCCTATCCCCGATATATTCAGTGGTACAAAGAAAACTGGCATAAAATGATATGATTGACTCAGATAACATTTTCAAAAAGGACGGTTTCAACAGCGAAGTTCTGGGAAAACCGGCATTTGTCCTGGCTTCGGTCGAAAAATTCCGGCATGACCGGCTTGCAGCATTACCGCGTAATGCTTTTGTGACCGCCAAGGTTAAAAGCAATGATATCGCCGGGATCATGAAACTTGAGCAATGCGGCTTTTTTCTGGTTGATACGAATTTGAGATTTGAAAAAAAACTGGACGGCATTCATGGCCGGGAAGATCATTGCCCGGAGGTCATGGCGGCGACGGAAGCGGAGCGGCATGCCATCGTCACACTGGCCGCCGAGGCTTTCAGTTGCTCAAGGTTTTTCCTCGATCCGATGATTCCGGATTCCATAGCCCGTGCCAGCCGCAGCAAATGGGTCGATAATTATTTCGAAGGGCTTCGCGGCGACGGGATGCTGGCGGTAAGGGAAAAGGATTCCGTCGCCGGATTTTGCCTGCTGCTGCGCCAGGGCAACGATGCGGTCATTGATTTGATTGCCGTTGCCCCGCAGTTCCGGCGCAGGGGGCTTGCCGGCAAGCTCATCAGGAGCATAAGTGCTTTTATGCCCGGAATCGAAAAAATTATTGTCGGCACTCAAGCTGCAAATATTCCTGCGGTCAGAGTGTATGAGGACAATGGATTCCGCCTGGCTGATTCTTCATACGTATTTCATTATCACGGAGAGCGTTCATGCTGATAAAAGATTTTGATACGGACAGGAAAGTGATGATCGTCGCCGAAATCGGCAATAATCATGAAGGTTCTTTTGAGACCGCGGTCAACATGATGGAGGCCGCGGCGGCAGCAGGCGCGGATGCGGTCAAATTTCAGGTGATTGTACCCGAAAAACTGGTCAATATCAATAATCAGGAACGAATAAAAAGATTAAAGTCTTTTGCTTTTTCGCAAGAACAATTTGCGAAGCTTTCAAAGTCGGCGCGCGACTTGTCCTTATTTTTCATCGCCACGCCGTTCGACCTTGAAAGTGTCGATTTTACCGCATCAATCAGCGATGCCTTGAAAATATCTTCTTCAGATAACACGTTTTATCCTCTGATCCAAAAATGCGCCGCCGCCCGACTGCCGGTTATTGCGTCTACAGGTCTGGCTTCAGAGCTTGAACTGAAAAAACTTGTTGAGTTTTTCCCCTGTTCCAGACTTGCCCTGCTGCACTGCATCTGTGCTTATCCCGTTCCCGAAGATAACGCAAATCTGGCGATGATCGCAAAGTTAAAAAAAATATTTCCGGCAATCACGATAGGCTATTCAGACCATACGATGGGAATCGATGCCGCAGTTCTTGCCGTTGCCGCCGGCGCTGAAATTATTGAAAAACATTTCACCCTGGATAAAAATTTTTCTGATTTTCGTGATCATCAGCTTTCGGCGGATCCCGTTGACCTGGACAAAATGGTCAAAGCGATACATAAAACCGAAATTCTGATGGGCAACGGCAATTTTGTCCAGGAGTGCGAAAAAGAAAATCTTACCGCCGTCAGAAGGAGCATTGTTGCCGCGCGCCCTTTGGCCGCCGGAACTGAAATAGGTTTTGAGGATTTGGCATGGGTCAGGCCGGGAGGCGCGACTCCTCCGGGTAATGAAGATAAATTTATCGGCAGAAAACTCGTCTGCGATGTGGAAATGCACCAGGCAATGACGATGGAGATGTTTGAATGATATGTGTGGGATAGCAGGATACATAGGCAGAAACTGCCCGGATCATGAACATGTCGAATTGACGCTGTCGTCCATGCGCAACCGCGGCCCGGACAACCGGGACTGGCAGCGCTTCGACTATGACGGACAGAGTTGCGTGCTGCTGCATTCGCGCCTGAGCATCATTGACCTCGATGAGCGATCCAACCAGCCGTTTACGATTGACGGCTGTACGATCGTTTTCAATGGCGAGATCTATAACTACCGGGAACTGCGTCAAAAACTTGACGACGAATGGCTGACGGATTCCGATACCGAGGTGCTGCTGCGCTATTATCTTCGCTACGGCGAAAAATGCGTGGAACATTTTGAGGGCATGTGGGCATTCGCCATATTTGACAGCCGAAGCCGCAGACTGTTTCTATCCCGGGACCGTTTCGCCGAAAAGCCCCTCTATATCTATGAAACTGAACACGGAATGTATTTCGCTTCCGAGATCAAACAGCTCAAGGCGCTTTCCGGTGAAAGACTGAAAATCAACATGCGGCAGTTGAAGCGGCTTCTGGTCAATGGCTATCGCAGTTTGTACAAACAGAATGAAACTTTTTACGAGGGGATTCGGAGGCTGCCTTATGCGAGCAGCCTCAGCCGCGGGTTTGATTCGGATGCCCGTGAATACAGATACTGGATTCCGTGCTGCCGGCGCCGGGAGATGTCGATTGAAGAAGCGATTGACGGCGTCAGACAGCGTTTGATTCAGAGTGTCAAGCTGCGCTTGCGGGCTGATGTTCCGCTGGCATTCTGTCTGTCCGGGGGCATAGATTCAAGCGCCATTGTCGGGATTGCGTCCAGAATTTTCAATTATGACTTCAAAACCTTCTCCATTATCGAAAACGACGT
>CALABZ010000434.1 GCA_937888615.1 uncultured Lentisphaeria bacterium
TATTGATTCAGCCGGGCATAATTGCTGCCGACTTGGTTTTTTTATGGTGATCCTCAGCCGCTTATGCGATTTATGGCAGGATTCCCATAAGAAACCCACGCAATCGGTATTGGATATCAGCCGGGTCATTCAGTATTTGAATAAGAATTTCGCCGAACAATTGTATCTGGAGGATCTGGCCGCGCTTACCGCAATGTCGAAAAATACCTTTCTCCGTCATTTTTCGCGCAGTATCGGATATTCTCCTATGGAATATGTATTGCACCTGCGGCTGAGTTGCGCCGCCTCCATGCTGTTGAACACCAATTTCAATATCGGTGAAATCGCCCAGCGGTCCGGGTTCCCCGACGTCGGATATTTCTCACGGGCGTTCAGGAAACACTACGGGATGCCCCCGACCAGGTACCGCGACGCCGGGTCCGCCGCCGATATCTCCCGGACCGGTGACTCCGTCTGAAGGCCGCTCATTCGTTGTCGTGGTCTTTCCCCGGGAGCGCTTCGGTGCGAATCAGCTTTACCGGGCCGATCAGGCCGGCTGGCAGTCCGGAAAGGCGGTCCCGGTTTCCGGGGCCGTTGACAATCCGAATCTTCAAGTCATGTTTGCCGCCGGACACATTCCCCAATTCCACCTTGTACGGCAGCCAGGGGCGGACCGCGACCGTTTCGCCGTCCAGTTCGACAATCGCCGCATCTTCCACCCGGCCAAGATCCAGCAGGTAGTTTCCCGCATCGGCAATATGGAGAGTGCATCGGTACTCGGCGGCGCCGGAGTATCCGCCGTATCCCCAATTCCGCCAATCTTCGAGGTTTTCGACCGCAAACGACAGCGGCGCGGAAGTCAGGTAGGGCAGGGATTTATGACCGTGACGGAATTCAGCCCGGAATTCGCCGTAGAGATAAGGCATTTCCAGCAGTACCCCGTTGGGTTCCACTGGCGTGAACCGGACGATGTTCAGTGTCGGCGTGCTTCCGCCGCGGACGGCCGCGCTGATATCGGCAATTATATTCCGGCAGTCGTAGACCTGTTCCGGCTGAAATGAGACGATTTCCCGGTCATTGACAAAACATTTGAAGGGACCGGCAAAAGAACTTTCTTCCAGCACCAGTTTCAGGGGCCGTACATCGCCGCAATACAGGAAGCGGCACTCAAAAACCGGTTGGCCTTCCGTGGAAGAAGGCGGTTCCTCCCGCAGCAGCAGGTCAAAATCATGGTTGACGCCGATGCCGTCTTTCATGGTCCAGAAATTCAATGGGATTGAATTCTCGCCGAAAGTGACTTCCCAGTCATCCAGCCGTGTTGAGGAGAGGACTTGCGGTTTGGAATGCGGCTGCGGCCCGGGCTTCAGAAGCAGTGATCCGCCGGCCTCGATTTCGATCGGAACGCCATTTAATGCGCCGGTGAATTTATGTTCGGCGCGGTTGAATAGGAACGAAATCAGTTTGCCGTCGATTTCCCGCTGCTGGATAAATATATCCTGTTTTCCAGCGCCGGTCAAGGTCGGGCCGGGGATCGCCGATATATCCAGCGGGGCAATATGGACAGCCCAGTCGGCCAGCGGCTGTTCCAGTGAACTTCCCAGCAGTTGCGGGCGGGGGCCCGACAGGAAAAGTCGGCCCCCGGCGTTTTGATAATGTTCCAGAAACGCGGCGGTGCCGTTTTCGATATACTCGCATTCGGCGATCAGGAAATAAGGATATTTGGCTACGAAACCGGCAAGATCGGCGGTGATTTTCTCGCCAAGGGTGATTTCGTCAATAAAATCAAAATCCTTCTGGCTCGCCAGTAAATCGTCAACCAGAAGATGGATGACCCCCTCCCGCTGATTGTCCCCGGACTGGTAACGGCAATACAAACCGGCGGCAGGATACAATACCGCCAGGTTACAGAGGTGCCGCCCCTGCGACAAAATCCGGCATCGATTGCGGGTATAATCCCACAGATTGTGCATCAACTGCCACTCGGTGTGCTGATAGAACAACGAGGGCGGCGCTTCGTCCTTGCGCGGTCCGTCAAAGGAATAGCACAGGCCGTGAATGTTGAAATAGGTGATGCCCAGCACCATCTGGTAGTCCAGGTGATACTTCAGGAGACGCAGCGAAACTTCATTGCCCAGTACGGCCAACGCATCGCTTCCGGCCTGTTCCTTGTCAAAGATATGAGCCGCGGAAGAAACCACTTTCACCCCGGTATGGTAGGCCGCCGTATCGCGCCAGGCCGCATGGGCCCCCAGGGGATCGGTACAGGGCAAGTCCAGGTATTTGCAGCAGCGCAGTTCATTCGGCCAGCGGATGGCGGTCTTGGACAGCCATTCGGTCCTGGTCAGGTGTCCTATGCTTTGCAGATGGTGCGCGGAATCCCATTTCTGTATCTGGCCCAGATAGTTTTCGCACTGCAGGCGCATTTGTGTCTGCCGGTAATGATGGCGGATCAACGGTGTGCGGTTGTCGATGTCCAGGATCAGGTGGGGGAGCAAGGCCGAAATATCATAGCCGTGGTCCGCGTCGAATTCCGTATTGAAATTTCCGGTCCACGGGAAATCGTCCGCCGGGGATGGTTCGTCCATGAAAGTCGAGGCGAAAACTTCGTCGAATACCTTCTGTCCATAGCGTTCGAGGTAGGCCTCGTGGGTGTATTCGATAAATTTCCTGATCGCGTTTGCGTTCAGAATATCGGTGGTATGCCCATCCCTGATCCGGGCGATATGGACGGCGATGATGGTGCAATCGGTTTCGGGTGTCCAGTAAAGACCGAAGCAACGCAGTTTTTTCCCTGCCCGCCAGTGTGGAGCGCCGATTTTGGTACTGGATGAATAAGCGCTATGGTACAATCTACGGGGGCCCCAGCCGGAACAAACCGATCCGCAATATGAAGTGATGTCAATCAATTCGGCGGTATCTTTCGGCAGTGCAAAACACCGGTATAGTGCCGTCTGATCTTCAAAATGTTTTTCAACAACTCTGCCGGCCTTGCCTTCGAGCAGGGTGAAATTCAATACCTGGGCCGCCAGTTCCGGATGATTCCAGACGACCCGGTTCCCAGCCACCGGTGACGGGTAATTGTCCTCGTCCCATATCCCCAGTTTGAGCTTGTTGCGGCGGCATTCCTCGACGATGACATCAATGATGCGCCACCACGATTCGGAGAAATAAGGCGTTCGCATTCCGACGCGGGCGTGTGCGTAAATCCCGTCATAGCCGCCTTCCTTCAGCGCTTTTATATGTTGCCTGATTTCATCTTCCCTGAGGAGATGGTTTAAAAAATATTGTCCGAATATATGATGCATGTGATCCTCGATGGTTTTAGCGTGTGTCTTATATTATAGCGTTTCCAGGCGATTTTCGCCATGGATTATTTCACTATTTTGGGGACTATATCGCCAAAACGCATATCAGGGAAAGAATCTTCGCAGTTTCCGATATCCTTACAATCGCGTCGTCATTCTGTTTTGGTGTTTTCGGGAATCGGGGTGGCAAAGGTAATGACGCGCTGGGGGAACGGAATATTCAGTCCGGCGGATTCAATGGTGATTTTGAGCTGTCCTTTGACCATCCAGAAGGTGTTCCAGTAGTTTTCGGTGGTCGTCCAGTAACGGAGCGTCAGGTTGACGGAGCTGTCCGCCAGATCCGCGACAAGGACTTCCGGCGCGGGGTCTTTCATAATCAATTCGTTTGCAGCCATCATGTTTTTAAGGAGTTCAATGCCTTGCGTCAGGGAGTCGCCATAGGCAATCCCCACTGTGATATCGGCACGGCGGAGCGGATTGCGGGAGAAATTCTTGATGGGCGTACCGAAGATTGAATTATTCGGGGCGGAAACAAACAAGCCGTCCGGTGTCATCAGGATCGTGGCGAAGAGCCCCATTTCTTTGATTGTTCCGCTGACCGAACCGCAGTCAACGTAATCGCCGACCTTGTACGGACGCAGAAAAAGCAACAACAGTCCGGCGGCAATATTGCTTAGCGAATCTTTCATGGCCAGACCGACCGCCAGGCCGGCGGCGCCCAGCACGGTAAGGATGCTGGCGGTGTTGATGCCGAAAAGGTCCAGAATGATCAGACATGCCAGGAGCCAGATCACGGTCCGGACGATCGCGTAAAGAATATTGCCGACCGAACCGTCCAGTATGGCGCTTTTCTGCGTGGAACGGTGAATGACTTTCTTTACGATTCTGGAGCATATCCAGGCCAGCAGAACAACCACTGCCGAAAGCAGCAGGATTTTCCCGAAATGAAAGACTGCGCCCTGGTTTTCCAACCATAGATTTTTGAGAAAGCCATCCACATTTCCGTCTTTGACAGTGGAAATGGCATCATTGACGACGGCTTCCGCATTGGTTATCTTTTCTTCCGCCATAAGTTCTCCTGTATTTCGTTAACTTTTTACTCAAGTTTGTGCGTAACATACAACAACACACTTTTATTTTCAAATGCGGAACCGGAAGAACGCGAACAAGATTAGTCAGAAAAGGAATTTCCATGACAAAGGCTGAGGGATCGGCACACATAAAATTCAGAGACTAAGCGCAGCATCGTCAGGGCATATATAAGCAAGATAACAGCAACGCCAGAGCATACCTTATAACATTGAGTTTCCGTTTTTTGGTACGCCTAAGCATAAAGAGTGGCTACCTCGCCAGGAGTCGAACCTAGACTAAATGGACCAAAACCACTTGTGCTACCATTACACCACGAGGTATTGAGGATAATGAACTCCTAATATACCCTGTTAAGGTCAAATTCCAAATGAAAATCTGAAATATTTGGAAAAAATTGGTAAAACGCAATATAAAAAATTGAAATATTTGGAAAAAACTGGTAAAATATCGCCGCCGCTGTATATTACAGGCTCATATCATCTGTTTGGATAAGGAAAATCACGATTTATGAAAAAACGAACCTTAAAAGATTATTCGGTCCTCGCTTTATTCGGCTATATCATGGGGGCGGCTAACGTCATTCCCGGCGTGTCGGGAGGGACGGTCGCATTTATCCTCGGCTTCTTCAAGGAGCTGATCGAGTCGCTGAAAGCATTCTTCAGCAAGGACGCAATCGACATGGCTCTGCATTTCAGGATTCGGGAGATGTATGACAAACTGCCGTGGCGTTTCCTGCTGTCGATCATTGTCGGGGCCGCGCTGGCGGTGGTGACGCTGTCCAAGGTGTTGAGTTATCTGCTGGTGAATCAGCAGGTGCTTATCTATGCGTTTTTCATGGGGCTGATCCTGGCGTCGGTCATCTGTTGTTTCAAAATGGTTCACAAATGGTCGGCGGCTCCGGTCGTTATGGTCATTCTCGGGGGCATCACCGGTTATCTGCTGGTAAACCTGGTGCCGACCCAGACCCCGAACGTCTGGTGGTGCCAGATTCTTTGCGGCGTAATCGCAATCAGCGCGATGATTCTGCCGGGGATTTCCGGTTCTTTCATGCTGTTGATCCTGGGGCAATACCAGAACGTGCTGGGGACGGTAAACAACTTTGTGGCGATGAAACCGGGCGTTGGGGATTTCCAGTTGATCATTTTCATGGCGCTTGGAGCGGTGCTCGGGCTGGTGACGATGGCCTATTTCCTGAGTTGGCTATTCCGCAAATTCAACGACGGCACTGTGGCCGCTCTAATTGGTTTCATGCTGGGCTCACTGGTGAAATTGTGGCCATGGCAGCAGGTTGTCAGCTCCGAAATGGTCAATGGTAAAGAGAAGGTTCTGGAAACGCAACTGATGCTGCCGTCTGATTTCAACGGTCAGTTCTGGGCCGCGCTCGGCCTGATCCTGCTCGGGATTCTGATCACGGTCGGTATTGAATATTTCGCCGCCGCTCATGGACGCAAGAACCCGGAAACCGGGGAGTAAACCATGCATCCGATCATTTTTGAAGTCGGTTCGTTCGCCCTCCGCAGTTACGGTGTGATGGCCGCGCTTGGATTCCTGGCTGCGGTCGGGGTGGCGATGCTGAACCGCAAGTACGCGAAAATTTCTGCGGATCAGCTCAATACGCTCTGCTTTTTCTCGATCATTTTCGGGATTGCGGGTTCGCGGCTGTTTTATGTCACCCAGTTCTGGGGGCAGTTTCGCCACCGTTGGACTGACATTATCCGAATCG
>CALABZ010000435.1 GCA_937888615.1 uncultured Lentisphaeria bacterium
GCGACTTATCCAGTTGCTTTGCCTTGATTCTGCGAAGAACGGCGGCAATAAGGTCGATTGCCTGCCGGATATTCTCCGGAAGTTCCTTTTTATTCATTTTTATTTCTCCTGAGTTCCGAAAGTTTGAGTTTGCCGGAGGTCGCCATCGGCGGCGCGGTGGTTACGCCGGAGAGTTTGTCTGAGAGCCGGAGGGAGGGACGGCGGACTTTCGCCGCCGCGCCGAATTCGGGGAGCGTTGCCCCCAGCATCGAACCGCAGACCGCACATCCGGCAAGGCAGTCCAGGTAGTGATTGTCGTTGCGTTCCGGCTTGAGTTTCCACTCGTCAACGGAACGGCCGCGCCCCGTTGTGCGGACGCGGTACTCGGCGGTCAGATGTTCCGCGAAGAGTTGGTGAACGCCGGGAATTCTGCCGTAGAGCGAAAGATTCCCTTTGTCAGCCAAGGCGACCGCAAGACGGGCGTGGACAAAACTTTTCCAGAAGTTCGCGTCGTAAATCACGTGCCGGATCGCCCGTTTCCCGGCGACGTTCGGAATCATCCAGTTGAGACCGAGCTTGTCGCCCGGCTGTTTGCGGTACTCCGTCATCGGTTTTGAACCCGCACCGACGTAGCGGCCGTGCGACGGCAGCAGAATTCCGGCGTGTGCCGACTGGCGGCAGAATTGATATATCACGTCGGTACTTTGGCCCCAGTTCGCATCGATCAAAGCCTTTTCAATTTTTAACATTGCCCCGTCCTCACGCGCCCATTCGCGACCGAGGTAGTCATCGGTCAGCGAGGCCAAAGCCGCATACAGCGCCCCTTCAAAGCCAGCTGTGGGGAACACGGTCTGGATCGTCGGGTTGGCGTCGGCAAGCGAGAACTGTTTCCTGTGCTGATCCGGCCACGCGCCGTAATTCAGCACCGCCCCGGTGAAGTCGTCCGCCCACGCCACAACCACATAGAAAAGCAAGGCTTTCTGTACGTCCACAAACATGGTGATTTTATCGCAGGCAATCGGAACGCGGGCTTTCGCCAGACCGTTAACCTTTGCCGCGATCTCATCGACCGTAAGCATTTCATCGTCATAGGTGTCTTCCGGCAAGGGATCGTTCTGATACTCGCTTTGAAACGATGCTTCATCCTGCAACTTCAGGTTCATCGCGTGTTGAAGCGCCGACACTTCGTCGTGATTGAAACGTGCTTCCCAACTCACTTCCGCTCCGGCGTCCATCGCTTCGCGGTGGGCAATGTAAAAATCAGTTGCCTTCTGGAAGTTGCCATCTGACCGCAAGGATTCGGCACGGAGTTCGGCGTATTCCTCCCAAAGTTTCATGTTCGTCGGGAACTTGTACACCATCTTGGTTTTCTCGCCGTTCCAGTCCGGATGCGTCTGCCGATTCAAAATAATGTCGGCCATGTCGCCGGGGCGGATAATTGTGCAAGGCATGATGCCTGAAATTTTCTCGCCGGGTCCGGCCAGACCCAAAATGTCGCCTGCCAGCACACGGACACGCTTCCGCGTCTGTTCCAGACTTCCGGCGGATTCCGAGGTCTGGGGATCGTCGATGATGACAAGCGAGGGACGGACGCTTCGACCATCGGCGCGTTTGTATTTCATGCCCCGGATTCGCCCGGTGATTCCGGCGACGCGGACGATCACACCCGACGCCTTGCTCCCCTCAATGGTCGGCAGAACGATTTCATTGCTCGTCCATGTGATACGCGTCCGCTCGCCCTTGTAAAGCTGTCCGGCACACCGGTTGGCAATTCCCTCCAGCTGGGCGATGGGAAAACTCACCTCCGGAAAGTCCTCCGCCAGCCGCTCGTTGACTTCCAGTTCGGTTTTGATGCTGTCGAGCATTTCCAGCGCCGCCGATTCCGTCGCGCCGATCAGCGTGACAAACTCCCGGTGTCCGTAAAGCATCGCCCATAAACACGCCGTTTCAGTGAGGGTGCTCTTTCCAGAACCACGCGGCATCGCTAAGGCAAAAAGTCCACCGGATAATACGGCAGTTTCAATTTTCTCAATTGCTTTCAAATGATCCGGCGACCATTCGAGTGAATAGGTTTCTAGAAAATAACTCTCGCAGAACAGTTGGAAATTCCGTTCGCAGTCGGATTTCCGCTGCGGATTGACAACTTCCGGCAACGACCCGATATCGCGTCCGGCAAGCGACTGTTCCGCCTGACGGTTGCGCTCGGCGTCGCGCCGTTCATCGTAGGTGCGCGGCGCGGAATTCTCCCGTTCCGTGTGTTTTTCGTCGCAGAGCCACGCAATGTATTTCAGGAGATTGATGTTGCGCGAATTGTCCGGCGAGGCAATGCGGAATCCCACCCGGTTGAAGTCCCGGTAGATGCGCGCCTGCGGAACCACGAAGCCCTGCTCGGTGGAGTTCAGAAGCCGCGCCACATCAACCACACGCATATTATTCGGGTTGATTGGCATCATCTTCTCCTTTCACCAGCCATGCGGCGTATTCTATTAAATTGATCGTGCCGTCCGGATTTTTCGGAGCGCCGGATTCGATGTCGGCGGCAAGCGTTTCCTCGGAAATCGCCCGCGAACCGGCCTGTTTCAGCAATCTCACCAGTATTTCAGGCCGCAATGCGGTGAGCTTCAAAGAATTATCCATTATCTTGCCTTTATTTTAAGATTCTGACTGGCTATGTGCCGATTCCCATGGCCTTGTATGCATCAGCGCAAGCAAAGCGGCACAGCACCAACAACCTACAGGAGGTCAAACATGTGCGACACGAGCCACATCTCAGTCGGAACCATCGTCATGGTCAAAGTCGGACGCAACGAAACCGAAGTCATTGTCACCGAGATCGGGGAGAACCGCTGGAAGGTCAAAAAAGTCGGCAGTGACCGGGAATTCGCCGTGTCCAAGATCGAACGCGTCCTCGGCGAAAACACGTCAGTTCCGGAAGCCGAAGTTGTCGAAACGGCGGCTTCTGCCGAGCCGGTCGAAAGCGAAGCCGAGCCGGTCACGGAAGAGGAATCCGACACGTCCAACCCCGCGCCGGAATCCGGCAGACAGGAAAAGAAGCTGTCGCTCCTCGACGCGGCGGCACAGACGCTCAAGCACAGCCGCCGCCCGATGAATACCAAGGAGATCGTCGCGCGGCTTATCGAATCCGGCATCTGGACGCCTACCGGCGCAAAGACACCGGAGCAGAGCCTTTACTCGGCGATCTTCCGGGAAATCAAGGAGAAAGAGAATCCCCGTTTCCGCAAGAGCGCCGAAAAGAAAGGCTCCTTCGAATTCAACCGCTAACCCGTTATTCCGCGACGGCAGGTGTCAACGCCTGCCAATCGCACCCTTCGCCGTATTTGAATTCAGCCCAGCGCTTGCGGATCACGTCCGCATACTTCGGGTCGAACTCCATCGAACGGTTGATTCTGCCGGTCTGCTCACAGGCAATCAGTGTGCTTCCCGATCCGCCGAAGAGATCCAAGACGATCTCTCCGTTCTGCGAGGAATTGAAAATCGCTTTGCAGGCAAGTGCCGTCGGCTTCTGCGTCGGATGCACATATTCGCGGGTGTTGTCGCGCTTGATGTCCCACACCGTCGTCTGGCAGCGGTCACCGAACCATTCGCAGTTTTCCTCGGCATGACACCCGTAAAAACACGGCTCGAATGCATAATGGTAATCACTGTGTCCGAGGATCATTCCCTTGTTCCACACCAGCACCTGTTTCGGGCGGAGGTTCGACAAGCGAATTGCCTCTTCAAACTGCATGTGGTTGCTCGTTGCGTACCAGATATAGAACGCCCGCTTCTCTTTGAGGTTGGCTTTCAGATTTTTGAACGCCGCCAGCAGAAATTCGGAAAGTTTGTCGCCGCGCAGGTCGTCGTTTTCAATGACTTCCCACTGGCGGCCGCCGGGATTGTTCACCCCTCGATATGAAACGCCGTAAGGTGGATCGGTGAACACAAGGTCGGCTTTTGTTCCCGCCATCAGACGGGCGACATCCTCGGCCTTGGTGGAATCACCGCACATCAGACGGTGGTCCCCCAACTGGTAGATTTCGCCGAGTTTGCTGACCGCCTCTTCCGAGACTTCCGGCACGGCGTCGGCATCGGTTTCGCCGTCGGAAATGGTGTTCTCCTGCTCGCCGTTCAGGAGTTTGTCCAACTCTTCCATGTCAAAGCCAAGAAGCGACAGGTCAAAATTGGCTTCCTGCAATTCCTTGATTTCCAGCGGCAACAACTCGTAGTTCCATTCGGCAATCTCGCCGGTTTTGTTGTCGGCGATGCGGTAAGCTTGCACCTGTTCCGGCGTGAGGTCGGCGGCTACCACCACCGGGACTTCCGTCAAGCCGAGACTCTGCGCGGCCTTAAACCTTGTGTGACCGCAGATGATGATGTGGTCTTTGGCCACGACAATCGGCGACCGGAAACCGAATTTCTGGATGGAATTTGCGACCGACTCCACCGCGTCTTCGTTGAATCGCGGGTTCTTCTCGTAGGGATGAATCTCGGAAAGTTTCATATTGATGATCTGCATAAAAATCCTTTGTTTTGTAAGTGTTAAGAATAAGGGCAACACAGCCACTCTGTCGCGTCTTGGCCGGTGTCCGAATCCATGCCGGCTGGTGGTTAAAGTCCCCGAAAATAGGGCGTTTCCGGCCTCGCGGCGGCGTGATTTTCGGATTCCGTACAGCCTTTGCAAGTCCTTGCGGCGCAGAGGATAGAATTTTTTTATCACTGCAAGCAAGTCTGCTTAATAGCCGGAGTCCTTCCGCGCGCCTCTCCAAATACCCCTTTCAGGGGGGAACCATTGCATTTCCGAGGGCATTTTGCACTATCTCGCGCATCGGGACGAGCCCGGACTCATCTGCGCCCTATCGTCGCTCTATAAGCGTGCGCGGTGGCTTAAAAGTCGCCTCGAAATGACGGATTTTTCCGTCGCTTCGTCAAAAGTGACGGGCATGGGAACGAACCGTTATGCGCCCTTGACCGTGAACGCGCGGATTGCCGGAGTGCGCCGTTATGCGCCATCGTGCCGACGGGTGAGTTTCATGCGCCGACCGCGCCCGATCTGCGGGCGTTTGCGGGGCGTCTTGAGCGTTCTGTACGAGTGCAGGATGTTTGCCCGATGGGTTGTCCATTCGAGGTTACAAGGGCGATTGTCGCGCCGGTTACCATTCTTGTGATTGACCTCCGCGCCCTCGAAATAGGTGTCGGAATGCCATGCGAGGGCGACAAGCCGATGCACATAGAGTGTGCGTCCGTCCACTTTTGCGGTAGCGTAATGCGGCTGACCGTTCAGCGTCATGAACGATTGCGCCAGCACACGGCCGGGAACGACCTTCCGGACACGCCTGCCGTTCAGCATGGCCGTAACCGACCGCGCCTTGCTGCGGATTTGCCCGTCGTCGGATGCTTCATACATCGGCAGACCGGGGATGGTGCGCCAGTCAGACATGACGTTTTCTCCTTGCGTATGGGTTGGCTGCACCGAGTTTTGAGGCGAGCTGATACACGCGCGGCAGTGAAATTCCGAGAATCAATGCGACATCTTGCGCTGATAATCCGGACTGAATGACTTTTGAAACGTGAGCGGTGTGTTCAGTTTTCTGCGGAACGGGAACCCACAGCAGACCGCGCCAGTGTTTCTGCACCTCCGCCAGCAGTGCCGGAGGCAGAACCTCGGCGGCATTGCCGTAAAGGTTCATCGGTTCATCGCTCCTGCGGGGCGAATTCACCGCACCAGTCGCTGTCTTTCACCAGCGGCCATACCGCATTGGATGGAATAGGTTGCTGATAGCATGAGAGTTCGCCTTTTGGGGCATTTCTGCGGCAGAATTTGAAGTTGTCTGCTCCGTGCGGTTCGCTGAATTTGCAGTGAGCGCAGACGGGAGGGATAAAGTTTTCTTCGTCCATGGTTGTAATCCTCTGTTTTGGGGTTGGCGGGAGATTTTACGATTTTTCCCGCGATGATACATGCACACACACTTTTGGGATGGAAGTGAAGATGGTCCGGAATTATTGAAATATCTCTGAAAAGAATAAATAATATATATATTTACCCTCATATACTCTCTCTTCTTTCAAAAAGATATTTCACGAGATATTTCACAAGTTCCCGTTTTTGCCGCTTTTTTCGATCTGAAAACGGCCGCTGAAAACATGAACAATCAATATCCGGAAATAATTATCCCCGGAGCAATCGATATATTCGCGTCGGTTTGGTTTTGCCCTTGTCAATGTCAATCTCAATAGAGCCGTTTTCTCGAAGTGTATCGATGATTTTCTTGAACATATCAAGCGATTCCCTCGATTTTCGCAAAAGCTGACTGTGTCCCATTTCGCCGTCAGCCTCGGACAAGGCTCGCAACACGCGCTGACACTTTTCGTCAAACACGTTTTCGTAGACGTAGGCATCAGCCATGTAGAGCATGCGTCTCGTAAGGTGGTCAATGAATTTCCACGCCCATTTGACGGACTTTTCCGTGATGACCGGGTCGTAAACATTCGAGCTGATGCCGTGGAGCATCGCCAGTTTGCAGATTTTCTCGTGAGCGCGCGCCCAGAGCGCCATCGCGCCGCCTTCGCCACGGGATTCAAAAAATTTGTAACGGCGGTCGCATTCCTCCTGAATTTCACGGAGCGCCTTGGTTGCGTCGGGTGTTTCGGTGATGATCAGGGGCTTCGGGTATTCGTGTGCCAGATTGCCCTGCAAGTCAAGATCGACGAGATACTTTGCCGCCCGCAACAGGGAGTCAGCGGGAGCAATCGGCATTGCCGTGCCAGCTTCGCCGCGCTTGCCAGCCTCCACGATGATGCACCGGGCGACAAGTCCGTTTTCGAGGACGCGCCGGGAGAGCGATTCGTAGAAATACTTCGGAACGGCGGTTCCGAACAATACCAAATTCGGGTTCACAATGTGTGCAACCTCCATTTTCTCATCGCAACCTTTCTTTTTGACCATCGCCTTTTTCCGCATGGGATACAGGCTGTTGGCCGAGCCGTAAAATTTCAGGAGTTTTTCGTTGATGGATTCAGCACGCGCGTCCTTGTTGTATTTCATCGTGTTGAAAATACAGTCGAACTCGTCCGCCTGAAACAACATGGAAGGATGCATGAAAAGCGCGTCCTCCAAGCCTTCGCCGGAAGCGAATGCGTCGCCGATGCTTCCCGCGACCCCGGCGCGAAAGGCAATGTTAAAATTGACCTTGCGCGGATGGTCTTTTCCCGTGCCGCTGTCGGCCAACGCGATCAGATACAAATTGCTCCGGTTGTCGCGCTTATCCTGCACTTTACGCCCGACGAGAAACGCCAGAAGCGCCAACGCTCCGGTGAACGCCAAAACGCGGTTCGGATACGGTGCAGAGGACATGGTGAGTTTGACCACATCCTCTATAAAGCCGGGGACGGCAAGCAGTTTATCCGGAACCGGGCCGGGATTGGGGAACAACGATTCCTGCTTTTCGGGCTTGGTCTTGTTCTGATTCAGAATCCCGTCGAGGTTTACACCGGGATCTTCCGCCGGACGGTTGTAACAGCCGGGTTCGAGCAACTCGCGGAGCTTCGGCCAGTCGTTGCCGGAACATCCGTCGTGGTGACATTTGAACGCGATTGCCCCGGACGGCTGCTCAATCAGCACGGCGGACTTGTTCGTGTGCGCCGGATTGAACGGACAGACCGGAAACACCCAGCGGCGGCCGCCTTTCCACTCCTGCGGTGCGCCAAGCTCCGGGCAGTGTTGCCGAATCCAATCATCAATGCAGAATGCAGATGGTGTGTTTCCGTCGAGACTCTCCGAGATACTGTCTCCCGAAACCTCCGACACAATATCTTTTAACAGATCAGCCGATACAACCACAATATCTTGTGGTTCTGAAATGATTTTCGCCATGCGGTGCGGACGGGCGGGGATACTGTCGCCTTTGCAGTTCATCGTGCCGGGGAGTCGCCAAATACGTGCGGCGTTATGGACGGTCAGGTCGATTTTGACGGCATCGGAGGAGGCCTTCGCCACTTCCGCCACCACACGCTGAACGAGTCCGCCATCGTCCGCCGGAAGGTCAATCCGGTACATGAGCTGTGCGCCGTTTCCGCTGTCGGTCATGATGGGTTCTGCCCAGCCAAGGGAACTCAAACCGTCGCGGACTTCGCGGGCTTTCTCCAGCGCGGCTTCGTGTTCCGCATCGGAACTCGACACGCCGGACGGACGCACCGCGTCGCAGTCAATGAGAAGCCAGCGGCGACACACAATATCGGCGTCGGCGGTGGTCGGATCCTTTCCCGCCGGACGAATGCGGTTGACCGCACGAGCCAGCAGATCGGGCTTGACCGGATTCACCGTCACATACACGCCGCGATAGGAAAGCAGTCGTTTCAATGCCTCCGGGACGGATGCAATATGTTCAAAATCAAAGTATCCAGACTCGACATGCTCCCGGCGATAGTCGGAAGTCACGGCATCCAGAACGCGCACTTCAAAGACGTCACCGGGGGCGAACCAGCATTGAAGTGCGCGCAAAATTTCATCGTTGTCAATCATTTACTACTCCCGGAAGCAAAAATCATCACCGTTCCGGAACACTTGCTTCGTTTTGTGTCCCGGTCGGCGAAATACTGTTGCGCCATTGCCGTGTGCATCATTCCGACAAAGCCGGAAATGATATTCTTTGCTTCTTCCAACGCTCTCGCATCAGCGTCAAGCGCCGGAAAAACCTCTTTCATCAGCCATCGCTGAAGCTGAAATGCTTTGCGCCCGTCGTTCGCGTCAAGCAGTTTTTCCACATCCGAACGCGGAACCAGCCGGACAATCTGCAAGCCGCCGGGCGTGCGAATCCGCTCGTATTTAGGGACATTATCGGTGTGCTTTGCCAGCTCCCGGTTCGGATTGGAAAATCCGAGGATGTTACAGATATCGCGAATGACAAAGAGTTGCTCTTCGTTCAGCTTCACGATGCGAACCGGCATGCGCCGGAACATATAAACGCTGACTTCATTCATTGGAATCGGTCTCCTCGATATTTTTCAGAAAACGGATCGCCATCGCCGCCGTGTGGACGGCTTCGGTAATCATCTGACGCTTGGAACCTTTGTGTTCATCGTGATTCAAGGCGGCCTGCAAACATTCTCCAGCCTCTTCCGCGATGACGGCACACTGATGGATGTGGTTGCGCGGCCAGACCGGATGGATTTTTTCGGCGCGGTCGATCTCGCTCATGACCTGCGCCAGTACAGTTTCAATTTTCATGAAGTAATTTCTCCTCGGTTTGCAGTAAACGTTGCAGATGTTCCCGCGCCTCGGATTGGATCGCGGCAACCTTCTTCATAAATTTGTCGCAGTCGGTGATGAATGTCTCAAAACACGCCCGATAATCCGCTCCGCTTCCGTGCGGCGTCAGGAGCAAATCCCATTGAGAAAGAAAAAATTCCGGTTCGGATTTTCCCTTCTGCGTTCTGGAAATGTGCCAGCGGTTGTCTTTGCTGACCAACTCCTGCGAAAGGTTCTGCTCGGTGATTTTCCATTCAATTTTACTCATCGTCATGCTCCCGTAACACATCCTCGACCAGCCGCCAGCCATGCGGCTGATAAGCCGCATCCACATACCATTTGCCGTCGCGGAAAAGATACACATATTCCGCCCAGAACCGGTCAGCGGCTTTTGCCAGCATCTCGTCGGCATTCGGCCAGACGGTCGGCGGACGGAATTTTTCGCCGCGATCCCGATGATACGCGATGCAGACATCCGGGAGCGGGTTGTCGTAATCGTGATTTTCTCCGGGTTCTGGGGAAAGACGCTCGCCAAGCGCGGACAGGAAGCCCAGCGCCAGCAGAGCTTCCGTTTTTTCGGCAGTTTTGTAATGATCAATCAAAATCCGTCCGGCGTTGGATACATACATATCGAAATGAGCATACGTCGAGCGGCATTTTCCATCGGCATCTTCAATCGCAATCAATCCTCGTGTGGACATGATATTTCCTCTTGTTTTCGGGTTATGAACTCTTCAATCCGCTTCCAGTCGATTTCACAAAGCGCGTTGCGGTCGTCGATATAAACGTCCGCGCCGACTTTTCGTGGATCGGTTCCCCATTCGGCGATCTGTTTTTCGCTGTGGCAGTTTACGCAGTCGGGCGTGAATCCATGGTCGGCGAGCCAAAGAAGAGCGTCGTTCAACACTTTTCCTTCGCGGCAAGTCCATAGAATGACTGTGTGTCCGGCTGACTGAAAACGGGTCAGAACGTCCACCGCGCCGGGTATTTCCCCGTGTATTTCCGGGAACGTCGTCCGGGCGATGGTGTTGTCAAAATCAACGGCGATTATCATTATTTCGTTGGTATCCTTTCCTAAAATGGAATCTCGTCCAAGTCATCCTGCGCCACGCCGAGATCGGCGGGACTGTTGGACGGCGGGTCAAATTCGGAATCGATTTCCCGCGAATCGTCTCCCGGCTCGCGCATGATGGGACGCTCTTTTAAACGCCAGCCGGTGATGCGGTCGAATTTCTCGCCCGCGACCGTTTTGACGGTGATTGATTCCGGTTCGGCCAGAAGCCCCTCGTTGGCCAGCGAAACGGCTTCGTGCGCGGTCTTCGGAACCGGACAGCCAAGTGCCGCCCGTTCCCGCCACCACTTTTCAAATTTGCCATGGGCGTATCCGGTGTGTTCCGGGCAAACCCACTCCGATTTGAAATCGTTGAAGCCGATCTGATAATCGACGCGCATGGTTTTAGGTGTGTCGGGATCGGCATACCGCTTTTCATGAACGGCATAATAGGTTCCCTGCACCTCATAATCCGTGTAATCCACCTGACCGGAAAGCACCCCCGCGCTGGAGGCCGTACGGGAAATGTTGCTCGTTTCCGGCGGAGGAAACACATATCCGCATTCAGGACACGCCGAATATGCGGCGTGAATCAGCGCCAAGCACTGTGGACATTTTTTCGCCGGGGCGTCGCCGCCTTTTCCCGCTCCGGGTTCTTTGACGCGGATCATATCCACCGGGCCGTGCCGGAGGATATTGCCGCCATAATCCAGCACAAGGCAATTTTGCTTGGAGGTTTCGGGACTGAGCCGGGTTCCGCGCCCGATCATCTGCACCAGAAGTCCGGCGCTGTTGGTCGGGCGAAGCAAAACGACGCAATCCGTGTTCGGCGCGTCAAACCCGGTAGTCAAAACGTTGACATTCGCCAAGAATTTGAGCGGCGGCTTCAGCGTTCCAAAGAGATCCGCCGGAATGACTTTTCCCTTGAAACGGTCGATGATCTCGGCGCGTTCGCTTGGGTTGGTGTCCCCGGTCACAATCGCGCATTCCTTGCCGGAAAACGCGGCGATCTTCTCCGCCACATGCCTACAATGGTCAACACTGGTGGTGAAGATCAGCACGGATTTGCGGTCACGGGTCAGTTCAACGATTTCACGACAGGCGGAGGTAACCAGTTCGTCGGTATTCATCGCGGAAGAAACTTCATCTGCGATAAATTCCCCTCCGCGAATGTGTAAATCATCCAATTTCGCTTCCGCTCGACCAGCTTTGGAAATTAGCGGTGACAGATAGCCATCCGCAATCATCTCTTTCAACCCGGCCTCGTAACACACTTCGTTCAAAATGTTTTCCGGCTGGCAGATCAGACCGCCCTTGAGCCGGAACGGGGTCGCGGTAAGCCCGATCACCCGGACATGCGGATTGATAATCTTCATGTCTTTGAGGAACGTGCGGTACATCCCGTCGCCGTCCGGGGCGATCAAATGCGCTTCATCCACGATGATGACATCGAACGCGCCAAGATCACACGCCTTGTCGTAAACCGACTGGATTCCGGCGACGATCACGGCTTCGGAGGTGTCGCGGCTCTTCAATCCGGCGGAGAAAATCCCGATGGGGATGTCGGGACACAACGCCTTGATTTTTCCCGCGTTCTGCTCCAACAGCTCTTTCACATGCGCCAAAATCAAAGCGCGTCCATTCCAATGTTTGACTGCATCGGAAACGATCTTGGCAATTACAATCGATTTTCCCGTACCTGTTGGCAACACCACACACGGATTGTTGTCCTTGGTACGCAAATGGTTGTAAACCGCCTCGACAGCTTCCGACTGATACGGCCGAGGAACAATCATTTCAGTCCTCCAAATTCCGTATCCCGACTTTTTTCATGTCAAACGCCAGTTTCAGTTTGATTGCATTCAGCCGGTCCGGTTTTATTTTCAGCTGCTTGCACACTTCGCGGTCGGTATAGTTGTTCATAAAAAGATAACAGACCAGCCGCTCGGTGTCGTCAGTGATATTTTTCACGAACTCCTGGACGATCTGGCAGCGTCGTCCGCCGTTTTGTCTCCGTTCCATTCGGTAATCCTTATGTATGCCATGCCGTCGGGCGGCATCGGTTCGCGTTTGATGACGGTCAGTTTGCAGATTTGACTGTCATCGTCGTAAAGTCCTCCGTGCGTGAAGGTATCCAGCAAACACTTAAGAGAATTGTCGGCGTCCCGTCTCCGGTTGTCCGGAGGATAAAGCTCAATGAGCAAATCCACCGGGCCGGAAAACTTCACCACTTTTTCAAGGGTGAGTTTGGAGACGATATTCTCCCGGTATCGCCGCCCGTCGCGGCTGATCAGCACACGCGGGCCAACGTGCCGGTAATAGTGATTCACGCTGGGAGGCCACGGGAGTTCAAACTCCTGCGTCATTTCCCGGAACCGAACTGGAACAGGAACGGACTGTTCGCCGGAACCACACCGCCGGGGGCTTTGCCGTCCCAGCGTTTTGCCGATTCCAGCTTGGCCTCAGCCTCCATCTGACGGATTTTCAGCTCGACCATCTTGGTCTGCGCTTCGGCTGCCTTGGCAAATTCCTCGGCTTTCAGACGCTCGTTCTGGGCAATGGAAAGGTCTTTTTCATTGATGATCTTTTGTGCTTCGCGTTCCTGCTCGGCCTGTTTGACGCGGGTCTCATTGACGAAAACGGCATCAATGGTTTTCTGCACTTCCGCATTATCATAGGACATGCCGTCCGCAATGCCGACCGAGGAAATTGTGATGCCGTATTGGGCAAAATGAGTGGTCAGTTCTTTCGACAGACCGAGGACAATATCTTTCTTTTCCAGCTGACACTTCGAGAGATTGCGACTGCCGAATTCACGTGCCAACACATTCTGAATAAATCCTTTGACGTTCTTATTCATAACGTCCGAAAGCGAATTGCCCGGATAGTAATAGAGAAACGTTGCGGCATCCTCCTCGCGGATCATGCCGGTGCAGTTGACCCCGACCGTAAATCCTACCGAATCCAAAGATTCGACTTTGATCCCGACTTTTTCCAGCCATTCACGGGTGACGGGAGAGCGGTCAACCACGATCACACGGGCGAGCGGAATCCATTCATAATCAAACCATGCGCGGCCGGTGGAGCGTTTGCGAAGCGGAATCACAATCCGCTTGGTGGCGACCTTTGCTTTTTCCAAATAGTCAATGGACATAAACTGCGCCTGTTTCGCCTTGGTGTCCCCCTCCAGCGGAACAACAAAAGCGGTCTCGTTATTTTTGACCTCGACGGCCTGTTCGGTGGGATACGGACCGCATCCGGTGAGGATGAAAGCGGAAACGACGGCGGCAAAAAGAATGGTAAAATGGAACTTATTCATGATGATTTTTCTCCTTGAAAAGATTGAAGATTCGGGAGACCAGCCAGCCGATGCAGAGCCAGGTCGCGATATTGGATACGGTGTTGACGGTTTCGAGCCCGACGAGATAGAACATTCCGGCGGAGAGCGTGCCGTTGACCTGCTCGGCCAGCGTTTCCGTCCCGACGAGGTACGGCGCGACACGCGCCGTAAACCGCGCCAGAACGACCGTCAGTGCGAGAAAGAACGCGGGTGCGATGAGTTTTCGCATCGTCACTTCCTCGCCCACGGCGGCGCGGAATTCGAGCCCGTCTGCGCCGGAGGCGTCGCCGGTTTTGCCGCGACCGCGCCGGAGAGCGACACGCGAGGGGCAAAGCCTTTGATTTCGTTCACGATCTCGTCGTCCTGATTCTTGCGACAGCGGACAGTGACGGTCAGCGGCAGATTGTGGAGTTCCACCGAATCGCGGGGCTGCGGCACGTTGACCGCGCGGCAGATTGCGGAGAGATCCGCACGGGCGATGCGGACGGCGTCGGGGTTCGCGTTTTCCAGATTGAGACGCGCCCAGAGTTTCCGGTTCTTGTATTCCCCCTCGATCACCTCAAATTCGAGCTGGAGATACTGCCCGTTGCCAGTCTTGGTGGGCTTCATTTCCGAATCGGTGATGACGGCCTGATATTTTCCCGCCGGGATCGGATCAAACCCGGTCGACGGTTCGACTTCGTTCGCATTGAAATTAAGAGTTGCCATGTGATGTTGTTCCTTTGATTTACGCCATGCAAAAGGCGTGATGGTTGAAAGCGGTTCTGATTTTCGGCGGCTTCGGGGGCGGTTCGCCGACCACGACCGCCGGTGCGCCGGGACACTGAATGTGTTCGTGATACTCAACAGGCGAATACTCGTCCCGGACGGCGCGGTAACGTTCGCCGGGATGAATGATTTGCCCGCAGAGATCACACGCCATCGGACGATACGCCGTCCGGATTTTTTCGTGCATTTTTCTTTACCTCATAAGGTTTTCTGTCCTTAAATTCTTCTTTTTTACCGGGATTCCAATTTGCCACGGGACGATAGTAGCCGGTTACACGGCTGTACACCTCGACCGGTTTTCCGCATTTACTCATGATTTTCACCCTCGATTTTCTGATAGGCGTCGATAAATGCCTGCCACGACAGCGGAAGTTCGGCGGGCAGACCGTAACGGTTTTTCGCAATACACGCCGGACTGCCGACCGTGCGGATGATCCGCTCGCCGCCGTCCGCGCCGATGGGGGCGGCAATCGCCCGTTCGCCGGTGAATCCGGCATTTTCCTTGGTGACGCGGAATTTCTTGTTCGCAAACAGCACCGCATCCACCCATTCCGCGATGAGGCTGGCCGCATGTTTGTGAAGACGCGGAGTGTAGCGGTCGTAGGCGGCATTTTCGGGGTCTTCAAAACGCTCCACCTTGGCGTGGGCGACCAGAATCACCATCATGTTCCGCTTATCGCGCAACTCCTGCAACAGCGCAATGACCTTGCGCCAGTGAGTGAGCGCATGGGTGTAACCGCGACCGTAGCCGCCGTCGGCTTTTTCGATGGAACGAACGCCGTATTCCCGGCAGACTTCGTCGAAGATCAGCCGTTCCAGCCAGTCCGCCGAATCGATCACGACCGTTTGAAAATCGTGCGGCTCGTCGCGGAGCGCGGTGAGTTCCGAAAGCACCTCCGCGACGCTGTGCGCCAGCGGAAACTTTTTGCAGTTGATTTCGCCCAAGCCATCCTCGGTCTGAACGAAGATCGCGCCTGGTGCGGATGCTCCGAAGGTACTTTTTCCTACCCCTTCGCTCCCGTAAATCATAATGCGCGGCGGCTTCTGCTCTTTGCCGGTTTGAATGTTTTCCAGCATTCCCATAGTGTGTTTTCTCCTTGAAAGTTAGTTATTGTCTTTGTTTCGAATGATTTCCAGAACATCGCCGTCGAGCGCGTAAATCGGCTGCTTCAGATCAATCAGAGTTCGCGGATCGCGGTCTTCGGCAACGGTTTTGATGATGCTTTGCACTTTGGGCCAGTATTCGAGAGTACCTTTTTCATTGGTGAACGGCTGCGAATCCTTCTTTATCAGCATATCGCGCAACTTAATGATGACGGCATCACCCTTTCTGCTTTCCGGAAGTCCTGAACAAAGAACACGGGCAATGTATTTCAGCTTGCCAATCGGAACGGTCTCATACGCCTTGACGAATTCGGCGAGGACTCCGGCAATTTTCACTCCCGGCTGAGATGTGAACATGCTGCGGACCGCATCAATGGCATCTTTGTAACAGGCATAGAATCTGCGTTCCTCATCCGTGCCGAATTTTATTCCCGTGAGCTGACGGCAAATTGCCGTGATGTCCTTTTTCAGATTCGGATCGTTATCCTGATTCTGATGCGGGGAGACGTCATCTTCTATGTCCCGGAGGTCTTCGTCCAAATCCAGCATGACGAAAAAGTTCACGGTCATGTCTGCGACAATGACGGCTTCCAACCGGTGTTGACCGCCGAAGAGTCGCCCTGTGACATCAAATTTCAGCGGCATGGCTCCGCGTTTGCATTTCCAGTGCCCGCCCTGCATCAGACGGGCCAGACGCTCGACGTTGGCAGGACGAATGTTGCGGTTCCCAGCATTGTAAAGCTCCAAAATGTGTCTTGCGATATCCGGGGTGCAGATCAGCAGAAACGTTTTGCGGTAATGGGTGAGGACAAGACGGTCGAATTCTTCAGCGGTGGTTACAGTAAGCATGATTTTCCCTTTCGATTATGCCAGTTGATTCAAAATGATGTCGAGTTTTTCAATGATCGCGTCTTTCATGGCAGCGATCTGTTTTTCCGAGTAATGGAGATCGGGATAATGCGTTTTTTCGCTTTTTATCTCTTTCTCCAAGGCGGCAATCATATTTTCCGGAATGTTTTTCAGACGGTATTTCATGGCAAGTCTGAGTTGCTCCTCCGGTGAAATGGGATTGTTTTCCGCAGATTCGGCTTTATCCGCGGCGCATTTAGCCAGAGTATCCTCGTAGGCTTTGGTCACGCTGATCTCGCCGTCGCACATGGCACGTTTGGTATCGTCCGAACCATCCTTTGCCACACGCCGCAGACGTTCCGCTTTTTTTGTGGAAACGTTGAGAACTTTTGCCAGACGTTCGGCGCTTTTTCCCTTGGGGAGCGGTTCCGTGGAAGAATTAGAGCCGTCCGGCTCTAATTTCTTCCGTCCGCGTTTTGCCAACTGGTCAGCCGCTTGAATGTAGCGAAGCATGTCGCCGAGCGTAATATTGCGGCGTTCCACCTGCTGACTCACCGCATAATCCAAAGCCTCGCCGACATCATCGAATTCTTTCAGAATAACAGAGACCTCCTCGATACCAAGCGAAAGAGCCACTTGCAGACGGGTATGTCCGTCCAACACAATCGGCTTGTCTTTCATCCAGACAATGATGGGATGCGCCGGGTCAAACCCGATCTTCTTCATCTTCGCGGTAATCTTTTTTACGACTGCATCCTGAATCGGGAAGACGCTGCTGAACGGTTCCTGCGTCTCCAGCAACTCTGTCCGCATGAGTTCCTGTTTATTGTTCACAATGTCACCTCAATCGTCATGATCCGACAGCGGGCGGTAAGGTGCTGAATACTTTTCTCCAGCAGGGAATATCTGGCATCGTTAAGTTTTTGCGCAAGTTCTTCGTCCATGTAATGACTGCGAAATACATTGTTATGCAAGGCGTATTCGACAGCCTCGTCCTCGGATGGGAATTCTCTTTCACAAACTATAACATGCTTAATTCCGGCTTTCAGCGCGGCGGCAAGACGGAGATGTCCGTCGACGACGAGATTGTCGTGTCCTTTCCAAAGCACAATCGGAAAGGCATTGTCGAATCCATTTTTTCTCATACTGTTTGCAAGCCGGGAAACAACCTTTTTATCGAACGGCATCAATCCCTTGAACGGGGGCGCGGTTCTGAGTGAGGTGGGAGAAATTTTTTCAAAATCGTTCATTTTGTTTATTTCCTTATACTGAAAATTAAAGGGTGTCGATGATGCGGAGGTCTTCGTAGCCGGTCGGCCATACGCCGGTGGAGCAACAGGCGCGGAAGCGTTCCAGAGCGGAATTGTTGGAGAGTTCCGCCAGATCCAGCACCTCGCTGGTCAGCTTCCACACGCCGGAGGAGAACGGCTCGTTTTTTTCCACCGCGATGATATGAACCGGGATGTCCATGCCGACGACCTTGCGGATGACCGCCCGGTAAAACGCCAGCTGGTGGATGTATCCGTAACGGCGGCAGTCGGATTCAAACCAGCGGAGACTGTCGCAGGTTTTGAGATCGACCAAGCCAAATTGAGGCGAGAACCAGTCCATGCGGATTTGGCACGGCACGCCGCAGTATTCGGTGCGGATCACGCCCTCGGCAACGCCGTTTGCCAGCAGTTCGGACGCAACCGGATGAAGCCACACGCCGGTTTGAAGTTTCAGAATGAAGTTGAAATCCTTGCCGGAAACAACCTCGCGCTCCTGTGTCGCCGCCCATTCCGCAAACGCTTTGGTTTTGGAACCGTAGGATTCTCCGGTGCGGGGATTGATCGGGCCGTCCGAAACCACATACTCTTTATCGAAAGCGTTGCGCCCTTCGAGGATCAGACAGTGCGCCGCGCGTCCGATAGTGAATGCGGCGGACTCGTTTTCCTGAATTTGACCTTGGACTTTTTTGCGGTAGAGAGCCGGGGATTCCCGGAAATCGGCCAACAAATGGCTCGACATAAATTCTCCGCTGCGGCTGCGGGCGTGGTATTCGTCCGCCGGTTCGTGAATGATGAAATCGAGGTTGTTCATGGTGTTGTTTTCCTTTCTTAAGGCTTTTCGTTCCAAGCCGTATATTCAGGTTGTGCGGAAAAATCCTCAGAGATTTTCCAAATATTTTTCCATTTTTCCTTTTTTGAACTCGCTTCTGATCGGGTAGATATAGAAGTGAAAGAAGGAGGATTCCGGAATTCCGAGACGTTTGGCGATTGCACTGAATGTGTCGCCACGCATAATCCAGTGACAAACCATGCGCTGTTCGGATGTGAGATTTTCCATGGCGACCGCAAGATCCATACGCAGATCGGCCAAAGTGATGCGATCTTTCGCATATACCGGGATTTCAGGCTTGCCGTCGATATCCTCGCTGTAAAATTGGCGTTTGGAACTTTCGGTGAAGAACAGATCGCGAATGTTATTGATTCTTCGCTCGATCACCTTCCGCACAAAGGTTTCTACCGATGCGGCTCCGTCGATGCGGAAAAGACGAATAGCCCGCGAGATGCAGATCCACATCTCCTGTTCAATATCGTCGCCATGAGATGCGAGAATGGGGTGAAGCCGGGTCTGTTGTTCAATAAACACGGAAACTGACTTGCGGATGTATGCATTCGCATACACTTCTTCGAAAGAGATGGTTGACATATTGCCGTCCTTTGGTTTTGCCCGCCGCACCATTGCGTTGGGCTCGACCAATCCGGACAGTTGCGCCAATAACCGACTGCAACTTTTTACATTGCTCGTAATTGTTTAATCATCAATTATTTAAAATTTCAGTTTTATTTTTTGGGGTTGCGTGAACGAGCGGCATTTTGCAACTTTTCCTGTCGGAGAAAGCATGATTGAGGAGTCGGTGAGAAAAAGTTGCAAAATAGGACAACCGACTGCAACTCGTTGATTACAAATAACAATTTTTACAAAGCAGCCAGACGCCTGCAAAAAAAAGACCGGCGCACTCTAAAAAGAGATACGCCGGTCAATTATGGGATGGAGGCAATGTCTATCGGACGGCTTTCCGTCCATATGCGTAAACGCTCGCTCGGTTTCCTGCCGCGTCAAAAAGCGCCTTCAGTTCAAGATCGGTCTGCAACGCCCGTGTAATGGTGTATTTGTCCACATTCATCATCCGTGCAAGTTCAACTTGTTTGATGGGATGAAAATCATAATCGCGTCCGGAAGATTCGGCCTGTTCAATCGCACCGTAAATTCCCACCATATACTGACGAAGTTCGACTTTCAGCTTGATGATCAAATCACCAATCCGGCTGTGGCGGCCCTGACTTTTGGCCTTTTTCGGTTGTGTATTCAGTGAGCCTTGCAAAGCGGAAGCCATTGCCGCAGCATCAAAAACAATTTTTCCTTCGTCACAGTTGCAAAAATCTTTCAGCAAAAATGTCCGGTCTGCAACGAATCCACCGAATGGAAACGGCGGAAGATTTCCGACAACCAGAAGGATTGCCGTGTTATTTGAAGGCAAAATGCTTTTGACCACTTTGCTTACCTGTTGGTTATTCAATGCTCATCCGGCAAAAATTTTTATGGGAGATACCGGGTCTTTGGCTCTTGGCGGCATTTTGGCTGCCGTGGCATTGCTGAC
>CALABZ010000436.1 GCA_937888615.1 uncultured Lentisphaeria bacterium
CAGCCGCAAAATCGAAAAAGAAAGGAATCCGGAAATTCTTTCACGGATTCAGGTACCATATAAAAAGAATCAAGTTGAATGGAACAAAACAAAAAAAATTCAAAAAATATAGCACGGTCTGTCATTTTTGTCATGCTGATGATCTTTGCGTTGGAACTCTATTGGTGTTATATATCGTAGCTTGAACGAATATGAAATTGTTTTTTACACACAAAGGGCAGTTGCTTGCAGCAATTGTTTTTTCCATTCTTTTGCGCATTGCCCATATCTGTTATTATCTTCCATACAGAGATTCCATTAATTATATACAGGCGGCAGAAAATGTTAAAGTTAATCCTTTCTGGGACAGCTTTACTACAATGTTTGCCCCGAATATGCCTCCTTTGCTTCATCTCTATTTAGGGGGGATTGTCCTTCTGAATGGTTCGGCTTTCTTTTGGGGGCTAGTATTAATGCTATTTGCGGATATTCTTATGGTATTGGGGGTATATCTTTGTAGCAAAAAACTTTTTTCCGATACTAAAAATGCAGGAATCATTGCTGCATGGCTTATCGCGGGGACACCCAAATTTGTTGAAGTCGGCAGCAATATTATGCGTGACAATTTATATTTTTGCTGCATCGCATTTGCTGTTTATTTCGGAATGTCGTTAGTTCGGAAGAAAAACCATTGGAGAATGGCCTTTGGATACGGATTATGTTGTGCGGTGGGATTTTTATTTCGCAAAGAAGGTCTTGAGCTTTTATTAATCTTTTTCATTTGGTCCGCATTTGCTTTTTTTAGATATAAAGGCGAAAAGATAACCGTTGCCAGAAATTGTATTGTTGTCGCCAGAACATTCTGTCTAATAGTTTTACCAATTTATTGTTTACTCCTCCATTATTACCCTGTTGGATTGGGGGCTTTTCCGAAATTTTGATCATGCTGATAAACTATTTTGTCAATCCACTGTTTTATACGAATGTCATCATTTTGTTGCTTGGCATCATTGCGGTTTGCCTTGGCTGTTATAGAATGCCACGCAATTCTTTTTTCTGGACTGCGTTATTGATGATGATCTTATGGAGAGGCATTTTCTGGATGGACGGTCTTGTTCGTTCAACACGTTATTTTATGCCGATTGCTCTTTTAATAATTATGTTCTGCCCTATTGGAATTAAATTTGCTACAGACCTCCTTGCAATCGGCCAAAAACAATTGCTTAAAAAGAAACATATATATAAGTCTATTAAATTGATCAATGCCTATGGCATGATAATTGTAATTGTTCTCGGAATCAATATTGCGAAAATTTTTCATTCTGAACCTAAAAATGTGTTGTTTCGCTTAGCTGATTTTATTGAATCATCCAATAATGGTACAAAGGTATTATTGTTGACAGATCCAAGTATTGGTTTGCGATTGCAATTTCTGATCCCACATAGTATTTGCTATATAAGTTATGAAAAGAATCAAGGCGATTATATTCCAAAACAAAATTTGCAATCAGCAATTCATAATGCAGCGCTAGAGCATAAAGATTTCTGGATGGCATTAAGCGAACCGTTCAATAAGAAAGGGGAAACTCAGCAGAGCCTAACGGCATCTATGGGGATTTTCCCTTTCGACAAAATATTTGAAGCGGTAAACAATAAAAAAATTTACTACATTTTCAGTTATAACCACCGTATTGATATTAACTCGCGTCATAAAAAAACTATTGTAAAATCGCAAATCAATGTTAAAAAAATCAACAATGAATATCAAATTGATTTTAGCAACTTTCTTGATGCAACCGAACAAGAATTTGCCGTAGCGTTGAATAATCAAAATAAAGTAGAGATAAAGAATGAGAATTTAGTCTTTGCCGAACGAGATGCAGCTATATTTTGCGGCACTGATATTTGGCTGTCTGTTTGTAATGTATTTTCTTGGCCGACAAAAAAATATCGGATCAATATCCAGCGAAACGCAGATAACTATACGGCACAATTCGAACTCGTTAAGCAGGCCACGACAGAAGCAATTCATCCTGGATCTTATGTGATTCCAGTCAATGTTCCCAATACCATTTACATTTCATTCGAGGGGGCATCGATTAACAGTGAAAACTTTTTCCTGCCAGTCAATTGGATGGAAAGTGACTCGGCGTTCTTTGAGAAAAGTCTGGATTCCTCAAAATCAATTATAGATATTCCATCGGGGAGTGGACGAAAGAGTTTATTTTTCAGGGCACATGACAACGTACTGCAAAGCAATGCGGCATGGAAAACCGAGGTAGTTCAGCCTAAAACACAAGATTTGAAGGAGAACAGTAAAATACTTTTTGTTCTCTGTATCCGTGAAAAAGGGAAATATGAAAAATTTTTCAAATGGAATTTGTTGCGGCATTGCAAAAATGGGACGGTTGATTTTATGTATGTTTCCGATACATCTTTCGCAAAGTTCACAACTTTCCGCCAGACATTGGAAGAGACTTTAAAAAGTAAAAAATTCGACTTTGTTATTTTGAATATCGGATTAAACGATGTGTTATGGAGCAGCATGCATTGGCTGGAAAACTCTCTCGCAACTGAAAAAATTCGAGATTTTGTTACCAACATGATATTTTTGACGAAAGAATATCCGAACACACAATTCGGTTGCATCGTTCCTCAACTTCCTGCGCCGGGAGATGCCATATATAAGCAAGGAAATTCGATAAACTGGCGACTGAAGGTACGTGGACATTATGCGTTGAGCAATCATCTTTATGAGGCGGAAAGAATAATTGCAGCTAAAAATTTTAATGTGATTCCCGCCTTTTATAATCTTGAGATGTCTGATTATTCCCGAAACACCACTCATTCCGCTTTTATGTATACGTATTTTTTAACCGGATCAGGATATAGGAAAATAAGTGAAAATATTTTTACATGGATAATGTGTTCGGTAAGGTAAGGAATATAATATGAAAATTGTTTTTTGGTTGGATATACCGTCTCACCATCAATCCGCGTTCTTATATGCGATTTCTCGCTATCCCGGAGTTGACCTGCAAGTTCGTTACCGTAACGCACAAGGAGCGTCACGGATGAAACAAGGGTGGACAACGGCTAAACTATATGAATATGAAAAAGTGTTGCCGCTCGGTGTATTGAAGGTTGAACAAATGGATGAGATTCTTGCTGATTGGCAGGAACGTATTCATATTTTTTCATTTCGTGTTTTTCCTGATCTGTTGTCTGTTTTGGACTCAGCACATGTGCGTTGGTTTCATTGGGCGGAGCGTGGAGGACAAGTTGTTGCGTCTTTTTCTGGATTTAAACCTTGGTTATATCGATTGATGATGCCCCTTTATCTTTACTTCTGGAAATTGAAAGATAGTTGGGTTCTTCGGCGTAAAGCTTTTGGCGTATTATGTCTCGGACGTTTGAATCGAGCGTATTTCCCGGCACTTGGTGTACCGACAGAAAAGCTGCACAATTTGTATTATGCTGTTGCTCCGATTGCTGAAGTTTCGCCAGACAAAGAGATTGAAGATTTTGCCCATGGGAGAAAATGTTTTTTGTATATGGGATCCCTACAGAAACGGAAGGGAACTGATCTTTTGATTCGTGCATTTGCGCAGCTAAATGTTTCAGACTGGTGCCTTATTCTCTGTGGTAGTGATTCTTCTAATGGAAAATATGAGCAGCTGGTACGAAAAAAGCAACTAGTCGACTCCATTATGTTTTATGGAAAATGTTCCTCAGATCAAACAGCTGCCGTCTATCATTCTGCGGATATTTTTGTCTTTCCTACACGATATGATGGGTGGGGGATGGTTTTGCAGGAAGCCGCCTCTTCAGGATTGTCGCTGATTGGGACAGATATGGCAGTGGCAAGTTTTGAAGCAATTGTAAATGGTGAAAATGGATTTATTGTCTCCAGGGACGCGGGCGAATTTGCCCGCAAAATGAATGAAGCCTTGTTGTTATCCCGAGAAAATGTTCCGACTTGGAATAAACGGTTTGAATATTTGGCAATATGCCATTTGCGTTCGAGTTTGCTCACCTCCTTTAATGGATAGAAAAATATGCGTATCTTGATCGTTCACAATCATTATGGGGCGGGGGCTGTCGGCGGTGAGATGATGGTCATGGCCAACGAAGTAGCTCTGTTGCGCAAGCATGGATGTGAGGTCCTTGTTTATGAACGCTATAATTCAGAGATTTCTGCTTTACCATTGACGAAACGTCTTCGACGAATTTTTCAGATTCCATGGTCTCGCGATGCGCAACAAGAAATAATTCCGATCCTGGATGACTTCAGACCTGATGTGATGCATGTTCATAATTATAAATTCATGTTGACTCCATCTATATTTGAAGCCGCAAAAAAGCGTGGCATCGCTACCGTGCTTACTTTACATAATTATCGACTAATGGTACCGTGTGCAATGTACCTTGATGACAGACTTCGCCCCTGCGAACGTTGTGAAGATGGGAAGTATTACCGGTATCTCTTTCACCGTTGTGGAGGAACTGATTTCTTCCATCGAATCGTCAGCTATTTTTCCTTTCTTGGCGGCTTACGTTGCCATCATCTAAAAGAAATTGTCGATGGCTATGTTGCCCTTTCTGAATTTGCGAAAAGAAAGTTAATACAGATCGGGATTCCCTTGGAGCAAATATTTGTCAAACCCAATTTTATGGAAGACCCGCACCCGGACATTTCCCCAGAAATCCTTTCTGTACGTCAGGGGGGTATTTTCATCGGCAGGCTTTCGCCGGAAAAGGGAATCGAGTTCCTTTTAGAGGCATGGCGCAAGCGCGCAGAACCGTTAACAATAGTCGGAACCGGACCACTGGAAGATGTGTTGAAACACAGATATGCCGGTAATCCGTCTATTCGTTTTTATGGCGTAGCAAGCCATGAGAGATGTTTGGAATTGCTCCGACAGCATCGTTATTTCATTTTCCCTTCGACTTGGTTTGAAGGATTTCCCATGACATTGCTAGAGGCATTAGCTACAGGGGTACCCTGTATTGCCAGCGATTTAGGTGTTCGACGCGAAATGATCGTCAACGGGAAAAATGGTTTTCTTTATCCCTACGATGACACTGCGGCATTAACGGCGCAAATTGCCAAAATAGAGGAGCTTTCCGATCAGGAATATCGGAAGATGTGCCTCAATGCATATGAAAGTTTCGTTCATCGCTATACCCCGGAAATCAATTACGGAATTTTGCTGGATATATATCATAAATTACTGAAAAAAAAACATAAAGAGTAGAGACATGTTTAAAGACAAAGTACTACTGATTACAGGAGGGACCGGTTCTTTCGGGAATGCGGTGTTGCGGCGCTTTTTGAGTTCTGATATCCGGGAAATCCGGATTTTCAGTCGGGACGAGAAAAAACAGGATGACATGCGCCACGAGCTGCAGAATCCGAAAGTCAAATTCTACATCGGTGATGTTCGGGATCGTCAGAGTGTCGACAGCGCAATGGATGGCGTCGATTATATTTTCCATGCCGCTGCGCTGAAACAGGTGCCGAGTTGTGAATTTTTTCCCTTGCAGGCCGTTCAGACCAACGTGTTGGGTACGAACAATGTCTTGGAATCCGCCGTCACTCATAAGGTGAAGAATATGGTTGTTCTCTCGACGGATAAGGCTGCTTATCCGATTAACGCAATGGGAATTTCCAAAGCCATGATGGAAAAAGTGGCCACCGCCAAAGGTCGCCATCTCGGCAAGTCTTCCGCAACCACCATATGCTGTACCCGTTACGGCAATGTCATGGCGTCTCGGGGGTCGGTGATTCCTTTGTGGGTGGAACAAATCAAGGCAAACAAGCCGATCACCATTACCGATCCCAATATGACCCGTTTCATGATGACTCTGGACGATGCGGTCGATCTGGTAATCTACGCCTGGCAGCATGGTGAAAATGGAGACTTGTTCGTGCAGAAGGCTCCGGCTGCGACATTGGTGACGCTGGCGACGGCGCTTAAAGAACTCTATAACTCCGATACGGAAGTGAAAGTTATTGGGACTCGTCACGGTGAAAAACTCTATGAAACGCTGGTCACCCGTGAAGAAATGGCCAAGTCGATCGACATGGACAACTACTATCGGATTCCGTGCGATACCCGCGATTTGAACTATGACAAATATTTCGTCGAAGGCTCCGAGGATGTCGCCAGAATCGAAGACTATCATTCCCACAATACCCGCCGCCTTGATGTCGCCGGCATGAAGGAACTGCTCCTCAAACTTTCATTCATCCGTGAAGACCTGGCTGTGAAATAACTGCAATCGGCAATCCTGTCGCCGGAAGGGAATAAATCATGTTAAGAATTGGAATTACCGGTCAACCCGGATTTGTAGGAACGCACCTGTTCAATCTGCTGGGCGTACAAGATGACGTCGAGCGTATCCCGTTCAAGGACGAATACTTCGCGGATGAAAATACATTGCGGGCATTTGTGCGACAATGCGATGCCATTGTCCACCTGGCGGCGATGAACCGCCATCCCGATCCGCAGGTCATTTACGGTACCAATATTCAACTGGTCAAGCAACTGATTGCCGCCATGGAGGCGGAAAATGTAACGCCGCATGTGCTCTTTTCGAGTTCGACGCAGGAGGAGCGCGACAACCTTTATGGAACGTCGAAGCGCGAAGGACGTGAACTCTTCGAAGCTTGGGCGAAAAAGTCCGGTGCGAAATTTACCGGCTGTGTGATCCCGAATGTATTCGGCCCCTACGGGCGTCCCAATTATAATTCGGTGGTGGCGACGTTCTGCCACAAGCTGACTCACGGTGAACAGCCGGAAATTCAGGTTGACGGTTCGATCAAACTGATCTATGTCGGCGACTTGTGCCGGGAATTTCTGGATATCATTCGCAACGGAGAATCCGCCAGCCCACGACCGATTCCACACGGTGCGGAATGCAAGGTATCGGAACTGCTGGCGACTTTCGAACGCTTCAAGGCGCAATATTTCAAACAGGGAATCATTCCCGAACTGCCGACGAAATTCGATGTTCAGCTTTTCAACACATTCTGCGGCTATATCGACCACAAACAGTTTTTCCCGTTCGACTTGAAACTGAATACCGACCAGCGCGGGACTTTTGTTGAATTGGTGAAACTGGACAACATTGGCGGGCAGATTTCGTTTTCCACCACGGTGCCGGGCATTACCCGCGGCAATCATTATCACACGCGCAAGATCGAGCGCTTTGCCGTGATTAAAGGCAAGGCGAAGATCGAACTGCGCAAAGTGGGATGTGAAGAGAAGATGATTTTCGAGCTGGACGGCAGTCAGCCGTCTTTCGTGGACATGCCGGTCTGGCACACTCACAATATCACGAACGTCGGAGATGAAGATCTGTACACGGTTTTCTGGATCAATGAATTTTATAATCCGGCCGACCCGGATACATTTTTCGAAGAGGTTTAAGCGCATGGAAAAATCAAAACTGAAAGTAATGTCGATTGTCGGCACCCGTCCGGAAATCATCCGGCTGGCGGCCGTTATCAAATTGTTGGAGAAACACGTGGATCACAAGATGATTCACACCGGGCAGAATTATGATTATGAATTGAATCAGGTATTTTTCGAAGAACTGGAACTGCGCAAACCGGATTATTATCTCGGTGTGGACACGTCAAGCCTCGGTCATGTGCTCGGCGAAACCCTGATCAAGGTTGAGGAGGTTTTCAATACTGAGAAACCGGATGCCGTCCTGATTCTCGGCGATACCAATGCCGCGATTGCGGGGATCATGGCCAAGCGGATGAAGATTCCGATCTACCATATGGAAGCCGGTAATCGTTCTTTCGATCTTAATGTACCGGAGGAAATCAATCGCCGTATCATTGACCACATTGCCGATTTCAATCTTGTTTATACGGAAAATTCGCGCCGTCATCTGTTGGCTGAAGGGTTGCCGCATCGCCATGTCTATGTAACCGGCAGCCCGATGTTCGAAGTTCTGAACATGTTCATGCCGAAGATCAAAGCATCGAATATTCTTGAAAGGCTCAATCTCGAAAAGAACAAGTACTTCATTGTCAGTTGCCATCGGGAAGAAAATGTCGATTATCCGGCCAATTTACGAAAAATTCTGACATTCCTGAATGCCATTGCCGAGAAATATGACATGCCGGTGGTAGTTTCGACCCATCCGCGCACCCGTAAACGGATCGAGGCGCTCGAAGGGGTTGCGATTGACCCACGGGTACAGTTCCTGAAACCTTTCGGCTTTTTCGATTATAACGCGCTCCAGTTGAATGCCAAATGCGCGATTTCAG
>CALABZ010000437.1 GCA_937888615.1 uncultured Lentisphaeria bacterium
GGAAGGGGCTTCCATGCCGGAACGCTTCGGAGCAGCTGCGAAAGCCGGATTGACGGAGCTCGGCGGAAGTGCCTGGAAAACCGGGCGGTTTCTGTTTAAATACGGTGATACTCCCACTTTGATCTGGACGCTGATCAATCCGGACAATCCGCTGGCGAAATTTAAAGAGGACGTGATCAAAAACATCGGTTTGGATTCGCTTATCGATCTTTATGACAAATCCGCTGAATATGAACGTGGTTACGCACGCATGAAACCGGACTGGTTCACGGCCTCGAAAGGAACCGGTGATTTTCTGATTCAGTCGATGCTGGCGGCTACGGCGGAAGCTCCGCGCATGGAAGTGCAGTTGGCCGCATTTGCGGTTAATCCGCTCTTTGGCCAGGCGCTGGTGACGACGACAAGCGCGGCGGAAAAACATTGGCAGCTTCGCGATGATGAAATGGATGAACGGTTGAAGCTCCTGAATTCTTTCGCCACCGGCGCGATAAACGGGACGCTGGAACGGATCACCGGCGGCATTATTCGCGGCGCCGGCGCGGGTGAACTGACTCGTGAAGGAGTTAAAAAAGGCGTCATGGCCTGGGCCCGATATACTGCAAAAAACATCGGCAAGGAGGGATCACAGGAGTTCTTCGAACAATTCGGTGAGAACCTGGTCGATTTGATGACCGGCGTCGACGGCGTGGAGCCGGGGCGCATGACCCTGGGTGAAACGATGGCTTATCTGTTGCGCGGAACCGGCGAATCCGCGTTCATCGGCGGTCTTTACGGCGGATTGATGTCGTATCCCGGTTACGTAAATGGGCGGCAGATGGAGCAGCAGCGCCATATGGTCCGCAACGCGCTTCTGGACCGCCGCGATACGCTGGCCGCCAAAGCCAATCCGGAACCCGGCGAAATCGCCGAGCTGAAACGGATCAATACCAATCTCGAATCCGGTGATATGGATACGGTCGTCGATATCGCCTATACCGAACTCGTTCGTCAGGCGGCGGCGGAAGCCCGCAGTCAACAGGAACGCGACGGCATGACCGCCGGAGAATTGGCGCAGGCGGCAATCCAGCGGCAGGACGCGCGAAACCGGCAGGGGCATCACGCCGATGATACGTTCGAAGAGGCGCGACAGGTTTCAAAGCTGTTTCCGGGCGAACAGATTAATATGGTCGATACCTTTAATGACCTGCCGAAGAATATCTTAGAGGAAGCGAGACGGCGCGGCGCGGAAGGAACCGAAGCTATCTATGATAATGCGTCCGGGCAAATCTACCTGATAGGCGACGCGGTGGCGCCGCATGATGTGTTCCGGACGGTGGTTCATGAGTTGGTGGTGCATCGCGGATTGCGTCAAGCTCTCGGCGATAAGTATACGCCGTTTATGAATCAGGTTTGGACCGATTACGCCAATGAAATCCAGTCCTCGGACTGGTTCAAACATTACGGATTGGATATCAGCATGGAATCGGATCGGATCGAAGCGGCGGATGAGTTCCTGGCGTTCCATGCGGAATCGATGGCGGAACAGCTTCGCGCCAAGGCGGAGAATGCGGCCACGTCCAAATGGCGGCAATTCCTGCGGAAAGTACGGGAATGGCTGCGGGGCGTTGGATTTGAGCGTTACGCCAATTATCTGGACGATATGGAGCTGACCAAACTGTTGGCGGATTCGCTCCGGCCGCTGGGTTACACCTTGAAAGGCAAGCGTTCCGGCAGCGCAACTGTGGAAACGTCATCGGGAATGCGGTTCCGGCTCGATGGGGATGTAATCGGGGCTCTGCAGAAAATTGCGGATGGCAGTAATGAGGAAACCGTTCCCGATCTGCGGTCCGACCTGGAGCAGTACGGCGGAACCAATGACGTGACATTCGTTTACGGAAACGCTAAAAAAGGGCTTGAGCATATTGGCGCACGTCGTGGAATCGATACGGTGCTCGGCGTGGTGGATACGGTCCAGAATGGCGTAATCACAAAATATGTAGCCGGGAAAAAGACGATCCACCTGGAGAAAGACGGTTTTGAAGCGGTACTTTCCCTTGAAGAGCACGGGAATAAAAAAACATGGCTTTTGACTGGCTGGGAAATAAACAAACCGGATGCGCCCGGGCAGGTTAGTACTGACTCCGGGGCTACGCAGGGCGCGCCTACGTTTAGTCGTCGCGCACTGGGTGCCGGTCTACAATATAATATACAGCAGAATGACGGAAATGTCAACCCGGAAGCCGCCGGAAGTCAGGAAAACGCGGACGGTATCCGGTTTTCCGTAGCGCCCCCGGTGGAATCCGAGGCGTTCAAGCGCTGGTTTGGCGACTCGAAAGTGGTTGACGAAGACGGCAAGCCGCTGGTGGTGTATCATGGGACCGGATCGGAATTTTACGCTTTTGATCCGGCGCGTAGCGGCAATGGCAATGACCAATACGGCAGCGGGTTTTATTTTTCCACCAATAAAGACGAAGCGGACGGATATCAGGGAGCGTTGAGCGATAACGGCAAAACAATCGCGGCGTATCTGTCATTGCAAAAGCCGATCATCGCCAAGGGCGATAATCTTGATGAAGCCGATATTGATCTGACATTGCAGCAGTCTTATAAAATCATAAAAAAAGCGCCGGGCGTTTACGACCCTGATAGCAGCCCGATCGGCGATTTCGTTGATATTTGGAAAGCGGGGAAGGTAACAGAAGGCATGATCAGGGAAGTTGCAAGCAACTATACCGGGTTTTCGTTGATCTCTCTGGAAAGCGACTTTTTCAAAAAAAACAGCACGGCTTTCAGACAAGCAGTTTATGACGTGACTGGACATGACGGCGTTATTCATAAGTATGAAGACGGCACAAATCATTATGTCGCTTGGTTTCCCGCTCAAATCAAATCCGCTACGGACAATGTCGGCACGTTTGATCCGAATAATCCGGATATCCGGTTCCGGAAGTCGGAAATCCTCGGCCAATATTCGGAAGAGGAATTCAACGATATGCGGGATGCCCTGCTGCCGCTGGTTCAGGGCGGTAAATACCCTACCCCGGCGGAGGCGCTTGAACACCTGGAGAAATATAATTTTCCGGTCAAGTCCGAGGGCGACGCCGCTATGTTAGCCAAGTACGCGAATGATGAACTGAAATCCCGGAAGCGAAAAGCGGGTGAAAAAAAGCGCTGGGACTGGATTCTGCAGAACAACCCGGTATTGAACAACCTGGTGGAAAAGTACGGCGAAGACGCGAAGGTCATTCCGTCCCACCGTTTCCGGGGTGAGGAGCTTTCCGGCACCTGGATTGCCAAAGCGGACCGGAATGGCCGTTATAAGGAAGGAACGCCGTCCGACGAAGTCGCGGCGGCGCTCGGCGTGTCGGAAGAGCGGCTTTTCGAATCTTTGAACGGATTAAGCAAAAAAACGCTGTTCAGCGATTACAAGAAAAATGTTTCGGACGTCGAGCGCTATTACGACCGGTTGGCCCGGGAGGAAGCAGACCGCGCCAATGATGAATTTCTCGATTCGGTACTGGAGGGTTCCCGCCGGATGACGATGGATGATGTGAAGGAATTTCCGAAAGCCGCCCGCGAACTGCGAAATCAACTGAAATCTGAAAATGACGCTGCCGCTCCGGAATGGGGTACGGTCATTTCGGCCTATAACCAGGATGTCGGTGACGCGACCGCTTACGCGGCCGGAATCGAAGACGGACGCCGAAAAGCGCGGGACGAATACCGGGCGCTGTTGAACGCATTGAAGGAGGACCGCAAAAACATCGGCGCGATCCAGCAGCAGGCGCGGAAAGTCGTGATGTCACTTCCTCCGGAACACCGGGGCGACTTCATCGGCCGGATCGCCAATCTGGCGAAATACTCCAGTGAACCCACGCCGAAGTATCCGGACGGACGCCGCGCGGCGGAACTGGAAAGCCTGGTTGAAGATATCGCCTCCGCCCGGCAATATCTGGAGAAGGACCATTTGATCGAGCGAATTAAAAAGCGCCTGCAGGAAACAAACATCCGTCGCGTAAGCGGCAAGATCGTCGGCACCCGGACGCCGGAAGCGCAAGCGGAACTGGACATGATCCGCGCGATCGTAAACAATAGCCATGACGCGAACGCGGCGCGGCTGGATGCGCTGGTAGACCGGCAGACCGAACTTGACGCGGCCGGAAAAGAAATCAGCCGCGACGAAGCGCTGGAAATGGCGTATCTGAATCATTTCTCCGATCTCGACACAAAATCACCGGAGCATCTGGACGCGGCACTGAAAGGGATCAACGATATCGCCCGCTGGGGCCGCAACCAACTGAAGGAACAGTTGAATGAAGCCTGGGCGCAGGCGGAGCGGGAGCGCGGCGACTGGATTCACGCCATTACCGGCGGCAAAAAATTGATGACGCCGCAGCAGGAACGCGAACTGGCCCAACGGCGGAGCAAGGGCCCCGGCCGCTGGTGGGAATCCGGCAAGAAATACCTGCGGAGCAATATGAATCTGGAATTCATGTTGTCGAACTTGACGATGAACCAGGGCGAAGACTTCCGCAAGTCGAAACTGTTCGAGCCGGTTCGGGCTGTACATATGGCACGGCAGCTTTACGAAAAGCAGTTGAAACGGCGGCAGAATGCGTTCGATGCCGAATTCGACCGTCTATTCGGCACCGGCGGCAATATTGACCGCGCCGGAGAATTGAGCAGATTACGCCAGTTACAGCAAAGCAGCGGCGTATACCGGCACCAGCGCGCGCCCGGCACCGGCAAGGGCTTGAGCTACGAGCGTGTTGACGCCGAACAGGCGCGGCAACTGCTGGCCGATTACGACGCCGGGCAAAAAAGCCTGCTGGGCTATGAGGCGGCGGCGATCCGGCAACAGTTGAGCGATCTTGACCAGAAAGCCGAAAATAAGCCGTACACAAAAATCGGCGACGAATCTTCCGACGCGGTCATGGAGGCGATCCGGCGCGAAAACCAGGAAACCGGCATGATCGTATTGCCGCGCGTGAAAGATCCCGGCCCGCTGGCGGAACAGCCGTTGACGCAACTGGAAGCGCTGGACCTGTGGCTGGCGTCGCAGCAGCCGGACGTAAAAATGAAAATGAGGTTCAACGGCTGGACCGACGAATCGTTTGAACAGCTCGGAAAGTTCCTCGATCCTAAAGTGTCGGAGCTCGGCAAATGGATGCGTACGGAACTGGAACGGGATTTTACGGCACTGGACCGCGTCTATAACGAACTGTACTATACGTCCATGCCGCATACGGCGGATTATTGGCCGACCAGCTATAATCTCCTGAAAGGAGCCTCCGAAAACGCGGCGGCCGATCTGGCAAATCCGTTCAAGGTATTCGGCGTGGCACCGGGGATGCTGAAAAGCCGCCGGTTCCATTTGGCGGAACCGAAAGCGGAGGACGCTATCACCCGCTGGGCCAGACATATCATTACGACAGAGCATTTCAAGACGCACGCGCCGGAGGTCCGGCGGCTTCGCAGGGTTTTCAATAGCACGGATATGGGCCGGGCGATCGAACAGTATGTCGGCAAGGATGCGTATAAAGATATCATCGAAAGCATCCAGATTTTCGCGGACGGCGGACGGCGTGACGTGGAACGGACGGAACTGTCCAGCCTGTACGGCAACTGGGCCGCGACGAACATCATGATTAATATCGGTTCCGGACTCAAGCAGATGTTCGGCGGTTTTTCCTATGCGCTGGACATTCCGATGACGGATTTTATCAAGGGAACAGCGGAGTTTTGGAGTAATCCGGTCAAAAACGCTCAAATACTGATGGATACGGAGTATTTCAAAAGCCGCTGGAGCGGCGGCGCGGATCGCGATTTAAAAATGCTGATGAGTTGGGCGGCATCGCTGGGCGGCAGGAAGGCGGCCTGGACCCGGACGCTGGCGGAATACGCTGGAATGCCGACGCGCCTCGGCGACGCTTTCGCGGTGCTGACCGGCGGCTATGCCGTGTATAAGTATCATTATGACCGGTCGATTCGGGCCGGGATGTCCGAAACGGACGCCCGTGGCCGGGCGCTGACGGAATGGGAAATGTCGACGGAACGGACGCAGCAGTCCGGGGCTCCGCATGTTCTTAATCGTTGGCAGCAGGGCGGGGTATTTGCCCGGGCGTTTACGACGTATTTGTCAAATCCGGTCCTGCAGGTGCAGGCGGAGCTGGATACGATCAGCGCGCTGATCCACAAGCGCGGCGACAGCGGCGAACTGGCCGGAAAGCTGACGCGCCAGCTGGTGGTCAATCACCTGGTTATGCCGGTACTGATGGAGGCGGTAGGACAATTCTTGATGCACCGGGATAATTTTGACGAATACGAGTTTGCAAAATTTCTCCGCGCAATGCTGATTGGACCGTTTGAGGGATTGTTCCTCACTGGCAAAGTGGCAACGTCATTGATCGATACGCTGTCCACCGGTAAATATCGGCCCGCGTCCGGCCCGATCGCGGATGTGGTTCGCCCGGCAAATTTCATTCGCAAGGCTTTCGGTGATGATGAACTGACGGCGGATGAGATTTACAAGGGTGTCGAAAGCTTTGCCAAGGCGGGGTCGGTTCTGCCGGGCGTCGGTGTTGGCGCGGCCTTGCTGCGAGAAATCAGGCGGATTTGGAATTTCGTTTTTCAAGATAGCAAATAGGAGGTCTTATTTATGACGATTGCATCCAATTTAAGCAAACAGGTATTCAGCGCGGACGGCGTGCAGACGGAATTTCCCGTCTCGTTCCGGTTTTCAGCGCCGGAACATCTGGCCGTTTACGGAGCAAGCGGGGAACAGTATCAGATCGGGACCGATTATACTGTTTCCGGCGATAGTTACGGTAAGTTTGACAACGGCGGGACGGTGATTTTCATTCAACCGCCCCCGGCCGGAACGCTGGCGATCCTCCGGCAGACTCCGCTGACACAGGAAAGCGATTATGTGCCGAACGGCAATATTCGGGCGGAAACGCTGGAGAAGGATTTGGACAAATCGGTGATGATCGCCCAGGAGATTATGGAAATCCTCTCACGTTGTCTCAAGGTGGCCCCGACCGAAAGCGATCCTGATATCTACTGGACGATGATTAACGCGATCAAGGACGCTTGCGCTTTGTCCGCCGCCAACAGCGCGACCAGCGCGGCCACCGCCGGGACCATCGCGGCGTCAATCGGTCATATCTGGACAGAGCTCACCGGGGATGAGTCACTGTTCGACGCCGCCTTTGCGACGGCGCAGGATCTCATGGAAGCCAAGGGGGCGGTGGACGCCGCCGCCGCCGCCGCCGTCGCCGGGGTGAATGACGCTACGCTCGCGGCTCTCAACGCAGCCAATACAGAAATTGAGGAGGCCAAGGATAGCTCGCTGGTCGCGCTCGATACCGCGCTGGGCAATTCCACGGGAAGCCTGACCTTGCTGGTCGCCGAGGCCACCGGCGCCAAGACGGCCGCCGAAGCCGCGCAAGCCGCCGCCGAGGCCAGTACCGGAGACGCGGCCACCAGCGCCACGACCGCCGCCAACAGCGCCACCAGCGCCGCCGCCAGTGCCGTTACCAGTGGTAATTCCGCCGCCAGCGCCGCCGCCGCACAGAGTGTCGCCGAGGATGCAGCGGTAGCCGCGGTCAATGCCGCCGACGATGCGGACGACAGGGCGGCTATTGCCTCCGCCAACAGCGCCGTGGCGCTCTCACAGGCGCAAGCCGCCGCTGCGGCCAAAGTCGCCGCACAGGAAGCACAGACCGCCGCCGAAGCCGCTGCCGCCGCCGCGGTCATCGATGTGGATAACGCGGTCGCCATCCACAACGGCGCGGCAACTGCTCATCAGACGTTGTTCAACGCCAAAGCACCGCTGGCAAGTCCGGCATTGACCGGAACGCCGACTGCCCCGACCGCCACCGCCGGGACCAATACCACGCAGATAGCGACCACTGCGTTCGTCACCGGCGCAGTGACGGGTAAAGCCAACGCCAACCTGGATAACCTCTCTTTGGCCGCTGCTCTGACAAATCTCGGTTTTCTTGGAAGCCTCACCCAAAACGGCTACCAAAAATTGCCGGGTGGTCTGATCGTACAATGGGGACTATCCACCTATGACAGCGGGTCATTAACCGAGCGTTCCGTTGTTTTTCCGGTAGCGTTTCCGAACGGGGCGTGGATTGTAACCGGTACTGATGTCGGTTTACTGTCATATTGTTATAGCTTTTCGTCATACTCCGCTACGGGTTTTATGGCTCATTTTGCCGATGGACTCGGCGAATGGGGTTTTAATTGGATCGCAATAGGATATTGAGGAGGATAATATGTCTAAGTTTTACAAAGATGGCTTTTATGACACAGAAATTAACGCGGCTATTCCGGCAGACGCAGTTGCCATAACGAAAGAGTATTGGCAAGAACTGCTGGAAGGGCAAAGTGCAGGAAAGAAAATTCAGCCGGATGAAACCGGATATCCGGTTTTGGTCGAAATCCCCGCCACTCCCGCCCAGATACAGGCGGCTTATGATCGGGCGATGGAGGATTACCTGGCATCCGTCCGGATGGCGCGGGGGTACACTGTGCGGGAACCGTCCGACTATACCGGCAGCTCTGTTCCGCGCTGGGCGTCTGACGCGGCGGACTGGATCACGTTTCGCGACGCGGTCATGCTGTACGGGCTGAATATCCTGAACAGCGCATTGGTGGGCGGTAATTTGCCGACAGTCGAAGACTTTGTCGCCGGTATGCCGGTCATCACCTGGACTTATGTAGAAACCGAATAACCAACTTTCAAAGGAGATACTACCATGAGAAACGTAGACCCCAAGGGAATCCCGCTCGCTAAATCGATGATTCCGACGATCACCATCGAGGCGGGCGACGGCGTCACCTACTGTGCGTACAAATCCGCAAGCGCGGATTTGTACGTGGTCGAAAAGTTCGTCGAAACCACGGTCGGAACTGTTACAACTACCCGGTACTATCAGGGCTCCGCGATGGTGGCGGAGGCGGATATCCAGACCGCCGAATATGCTCCGGCGTTTTACGATTTCCAGTAAAGGAGGTGGTTTATGCCAATTACTATCGATAAATTTTTAGGAACGGTTCGGGAAAAAGACGGGGCTACCCTTCCTGAAATCGACGAAACGCCGACCGAGGGCAGCTCAAATCTGATCACGTCCGGCGCGGTTTATGCGGCACTCGGCAATATCGAAACCACACTCGGCGATGTCGAAGCGACGCTAGACGCGATTATCGGAGGTGCATAATGTCTGTTGCAACCAAACTTACTACGATCAATTCGCAGGTGGCGGCGGCGCATAGCGCGGTCACAGCCAAAGGCGGGACCGGTCAGGCCGGAACCTCCACGCTGGCGGCGGCGGTCAATAGCATCCCGGCGGGCGGTGAAACGGTTGTCCCAACCGTTTACGCGAAGCTGGAACGGATT
>CALABZ010000438.1 GCA_937888615.1 uncultured Lentisphaeria bacterium
GGTGATGGAAGCCGCACTGCGTTACGCGGTGGAAAAAATCGAGAACAAACCGCTCGAAAGCGTCGACTTCAAAGCCGTGCGCGGCATGGAAAGCCTGAAAGAAGCCACGTTGACCGTGGGCGGCAAAGAAGTACGGATCGCGGTGGTTCACGGCTTGGCCAACGCCAAAAAATTGCTCCAGAATATCCGCGAAGGCAAGGCCAATTATGATTTCGTCGAAGTGATGGCGTGTCCGGGGGGATGTATTTCCGGTGCGGGACAGCCGATTCCGGTGGCGAAAAATGTGCGTAAACTCCGTGCCCAGGGGCTTTACAACAGCGACAAGAGCCACCAGCTTCAGAAGTCGCAGGACAACCATCTGGTGGAGAAATGCTACGAGGATCATATCGGGGGCGGCCCCGGTTCCCACGAGGCGCACCATCGCCTGCATACGGTTTACCAGAACCGCAGTCAGTTGTTCGACGCGAAGATTCCGGTGATGCGCGGCACCGCCGCCAAACGGCTCCCGATCACCGTGACGATCTGCGCCAAACAGGAAAACTGCCCCGGTCAACTGCTGTTGGGCATGATCAGTAAGTATGTGAAAGAAAACAATTATACGGAAATGGTCGACTTGGACGCGGCGTTTTCGTCGCGTTCCGAAGCGGACGGCACGATCTGCGTAACGATCGGCGACCGGATTGTGGAACGTCCGGAATTCACCAATGCGGTGAATACCGAGGAACAGCTCCGCAACCAGAAGTCGTTCGAAGCGGTCAAGAATTCGATAGACAAAGGGATCAAATCCCTGAAATAATGCCGTAATTTCCGGCAGAGGACTCCATCCGGCGCATAAACGGGCCGGATGGAGTTTTGTCTTTTACGGATTTATTTTCGAGGCGGGATTCCTTCGCCGTATTATCTGTATTTTTTCCGGGTTCGGGCTTGATTTTGGCGCAATGCGGAGTAATATTATACAGATATGGGCCGGAATAGCTCAGCGGTAGAGCAGTTGATTTGTAATCATCAGGTCGTCGGTTCAATCCCGACTTCCGGCTCCAGTTTTATTCAATTTCCGCTCCCCGGATTTCAGTTGTTGGATTATGATCGTGGACAAAACCGTACAGGGCATCAAAATCAATTATAAAATGGCGGGGCAGGGGAATTATATCTTCCTGTTGCATGGCTGGGGCGCTCATGCCGGGTTGTTTGCTCCTTTGATCAAGCTGTTGTCCGCTGAATATACCGTTGTCGCTCCCGATATGCCCGGTTTCGGTGCGACCGCCGAGCCGCCGTCTCCCTGGAATGTTGACGACTATACCGACCTGATCAGCGAATTCATCGCTTCATTCAATCCCGGCAAAGTTATCCTGCTGGGACATTCCTTCGGCGGGCGGGTCATTATCAAATTGATGAATCGTGCCGGTTTATCGTTTGCTGTCGATAAAATCATCCTGGTGGACAGTGCGGGCATTCGTCCAAAACGTTCAATGAAATACAAATTCAAGGTGTTCTCGTACAAAACCGCCAAGGCTGTACTGGGATTCGCCCCGGTTCGTTTGTTATTCCCCGATGCGCTGGAAAATTACCGCAAGCGCATGGGGTCTGCGGACTATGCCGCCGCTTCTCCGATCATGCGGCAGACGCTGGTCAGGGTCGTGAACGAGGATTTGACCGCGCTGTTGAATTCGATAAAGGCCCCGGCACTGCTGGTGTGGGGCGTGAACGATACCGCTACGCCGTTGGCGGACGGCAAATTGATGGAAAAATTGATTCCCGGCGCCGGGCTGGTGCAGATTGCCGACGCCGGGCATTATTCATTTCTGGAACAGCCGTTTATCTTTAACCGGGTGATGAAATCTTTTCTGCAGATGAAGGAGGGCGTATAATGTTTCTGGTGCTGCCTTATGTTTGCCTGGGGCTCGGGTTGGTCTGCATCGTGCTGACGCTGATTCGAACCATGCATATGTTTCAGCTCAACTCCTACAAAATGAACGTGCAATGGAACTGGTTGAAGAAAAATGCCGGGAAATTCCGGGCACAATGGATGATGCTGCCGTTGGCTGGGCTGGCGTTTCCGGACAGCGCGGTCTGTCATGTTGTTCTGTCGGTTCTGTTTTTATTTTTCATTCCGTTTCTGCGTCCGCCGCAGGCGAAAAAGCCGCTGGTTTACACGGCGCGGGTCCGCCGGATGCTGGTGACGGCCGCAGTTCTGCTGGTGATTTTGTCCGGCGTGGCGGTGTGGCTGGGAGAGCCGTTTAATTATTTGTTGGTTTGCCTCGGCTTTGCGCTGTCGCCGTTCCTGGTGCTGTTGGTGAATGTGCTGAACCAGCCGCTCGAAAAGGCCTATGTTCGTTATTACATCAACGATGCGCGCAAAATGCTGAAAAGCATACCCGCCCTGACCGTTGTCGGCATTACCGGCAGTTACGGCAAAACCAGCGTGAAATATTACCTGAATACCTTGTTACGCGCCCGTTTCAACGTGTTGATGACTCCCGAAAGTTACAATACGACGTTGGGCGTAGTGCGGACGATCCGTGAGAATCTGCGTCCCACGCATGAAGTTTTCATCTGCGAAATGGGGGCGCGCAACGTAGGCGACATCAAGGAAATCTGCGATATCGTCCGTCCGAAATATGGTGTTTTGACCGCCATCGGCGAACAGCATCTGGAGAGCTTCAAGACGCTGGAAAATATCGTGAAAACCAAGTTTGAGCTGGCCGACAGTATTCCGGCGGATGGCCGGGTTTTCCTGAATGACCGAATCGAAAAACGCCCGACCCAGCCGTTTGCCACTTACGGGGTTGCGCCGGACAGCGATTACGCGGTCGGCGATATCCGGGTGACGCGGCAGGGAACGAGTTTCAATATCCGTACGCCGGACGGGAACGCCGAGTTTCGGACGCTGTTGATCGGCGAACACAATGTGGTGAATCTGGCAGGGGCGATTGCGGCGGCGCATTCCCTTGGCGTGCCGCTTGACGAACTGAAAGCGCAGGTTTTGAAAATTGCCCCGGTTCCGCACCGGATGCAATTGATTGAGAACGGGGCTATGACCATTATCGACGACGCTTACAACTCCAATCCGAACGGCTGCCGGGCGGCATTGAAGACGCTGGGCATGTTCGATGCTTTCAAGGTGATGATCACGCCCGGCATGGTCGAGTTGGGAGCCCGTCAGGAGGCCTGCAACTGTGAATTCGGCAGGGAAGCCGCCGCGGTATGTGATTTCGTGGCGTTGGTGGGCGAGGAACAGACCCGTCCGATCCGGCGAGGATTATTGGAAGCAGGGTATCCCGAAGAAAAGATTTTTACCGCCGGAAGCTTCAATGAAGCGATGGCGAAAGTGAATTCGATCGACAGTGAAAAACGGAAGGTCGTATTGTTGGAAAACGATCTGCCGGACAATTATTAATTGCGGGGAGAACTGAATATGGGCATCATGAAAATCAATGTTGCGGTTTTGTTCGGCGGCAAAAGCGTGGAACACGAGGTTTCGATCATTTCCGCGGTTCAGGCCATGGCGAATATCGATACCGAAAAATACCGGGTCGTCCCGGTTTATATCACCAAGGACAATGAATTTTATTACGGTGAAGACCTGCGGGATATCCGGTTGTACCGCAATCTGAAAGGACTGGTGGCCCGGTGCCGCCGGGTGGTGTTCATCCGCGAAAAAGGGCGGGTACGGCTGGTCAAATATCCGGGCGGGCTTTTCTCCGGCGGACCGATTTGCGATATTGACGTGGCGCTGCCGGTGGTGCACGGTACCAACGTTGAGGACGGAGCCCTGCAGGGATATCTGAAAACGCTGGACGTACCGTTCGTCGGCTGCAATGTACTGGCCTCAGCGGTGGGCATGGACAAATATGTAATGAAGATACTGCTCAAGGAAGCAGGTTTCCCGGTGCTGGACTGTCTGCGTTTTACCGTACCGGACCCGGAGAACGTGAAAAAAGTCGAAGCCAAATTCGGCTATCCGGTCATCGTGAAACCGGTGAACCTGGGTTCAAGCGTCGGGATTTCCAAAGCGGCGGGACCGGAAGAACTGGAACACGCCCTGACGGATGCGTTCGCATTTTCGGACAAGGTGCTGGTGGAACCCGCGATCACGCAGTTGCGCGAGATCAACTGCGCGGTGCTGGGCGATGCGTCGGAGGCGATTGCCTCCGAATGCGAAGAGCCTTTCGCCACTGATCAGATTTTGAGCTACAAGGACAAATACGTCGACGGCGGCAAAAGCAAAAGCGGAGCCAGCAAGGGTATGGCCAGTTTGAAACGTCAGATTCCGGCCGAACTGCCGCCGGAACTGCGTCAGCGGATTCAGGAGTTGGCCGTCGGAACGTTTCAGACGCTTGACTGCAACGGCGTGGCGCGGATCGATTTCATGATCGACAAGGCGGACGGTTCGGTCTGGGTGAATGAGATCAACACGATTCCCGGTTCGCTGGCATTTTACCTGTGGCAGCCGGTCGGCATCAAATACCCGGATCTGCTCGAACGCCTGATCGCGCTGGCCCTGAAGCGCCGCCGCAAAGAGGAAGAGATTACTTATTCGTTCGATACGAACATCCTGTCGATGGGCGGCCCCTTCGGCAGCAAGGGACGCAAATAAAAAAAGGGAAGGGGTCAGCGGAACGCGATCCGCAGCCATTCGCCGAGGCCGGAGAACACCATCTGCATGGCCACCACCGCGACGATCAGTCCGGTGATGCGAATCAGCGGCCCGGTCAATGACAGCATGTGGGTGAATCTGCTGATGATCAACGAGAACATCATGAAAATCAGGTTCAGCAACAGTGCGATGTACAGCGAAGCCAGCGAAACGAAAATACCGTACTGGGCTCCGGTGGAAATCGCCACTGTGATCGTTCCCGGACCGGCGATCAGCGGGGTCGCCAGCGGCACGATCGACACTTCGTTCAGGCTTTCGTGGACTTTGTAATCTTCTTTCTGAAAAAACATTCCTTTGCGGACGGCGTTCCAGCCGATGGCGAAAATGATCATGCCGCCCACCACTTTCAGTGAATACATTTCGACGCGGAAAATGTCGTTCAGGATGAATTGTCCGACCAAGGTGAAAACCACCAGAATGCCGAGTGCCCACAACGTTGAACGCCAGGACATTTCCCAGAGCGTTTTGGAATCAAGTTCAGGCGTGTATGAGGCAAGAAACAACACTTTGCTGAAGGGATTGATCAGGGCCAGGAAATAGATGGAGTTTTCCAGAATGAGCATGTAGTCGATTTTCATGACGTACCTTTCTTATTCTTATTGGGGAATCCTTTTGCGGAAGAATTTCGGGTCCGGGATTCTGGCATAATAGGGGTAACGGGCTTTCAGCTCCTCCGGGGCGTCGGGGGGAATATATTGAAAGCGCCGGTAAAGCCAGAGATACTGCTCCGGGTATTTGCGGATGAAACCTTCGGTGATGTCCATCAACTCCTGAATGATTTCCTCGTCACTGGTGTATTCCTGATACGGCTTGGAGAGGAGGGCGGAGTGCGCCACCAGTCTGCCATTTTCGCGCAGGGTGGTACCGTAAATGATTTTAGCCGGGATGTGATTGGTTTCGCAGTAGTGCCAGAGCATGGCCGGTGAACGGCTTGACGCGACCGGCAGGCCGAACATGTTGACGAACGTCCCGCCGTCACGGACCCGGGTGTTCTGGTCGATCAGCAATCCAATCGAATAGCCATCGTGCAGACATTTCAGGGAATCCCGGATGGCGCCCTTGGAGAAGATGATGCGGATGCCGCCGCGTTCGCGGTTGTCCTTGTTCAGCAGGTCGTTCAGATAGGGATTGTGGGTGATTTTGGCGATTGCGGCCAGCCGGATCGACGCGGTGTTGGCGGCGATGATTCCGGACCCTTCCCAACTGCCGAGGTGCGGATTGACGAACAGAATGCGAACGTCATTTTCCACGCAGTCGCGCAGCAACTGGAATACATCCGGCGGCAGGCAGGTGTACTTTTCGATTCGTTTCGGCTTGCCCATCATCCAGATGAAATCCAGAAGATTATAGATGGTATTAAAAAAAGATTTGCGGGCGATGCGCCGGATTTCGTTGTTTTCTTTTTCCGGAAACGCCGCTTTTAAATTGGCCTGAATCAGCTTGCGGATGCCCGGCGCGATACCGTAACCCGCCGCACTGACCATTACTGCCAGCAAGTGAAGCCCCCGGCGCGGCAGCGCCCGGATCAGGTGGTAGGGGATGATGACGATGATATATTCCAGCAGGAATCGGATATTTTTCAGTTTTTTCGACAGGTTCTTCATAGTTTCTTGCGGCGGCGGCGGGGCGGAGCGGTACAGGTGACTCGTCCGTCTCCGGCGACATGGAGCCCGGCCGCGAACAAGGCGCTTTTCAGGCAGGAGGCGGCCAGGTTCTGCACGAAATGCAGTTTTTGTTCGAGGGTGGTTTCTTCCTGCTGGGCTTTCTTCACTTCTTCGATTTTGAAATCATCGTTGATGTACAGCAGTCCCCAACCGTTGGCGAGTTCCTCGGGCACGATCAGGTGGCGCGGCACCGCCAGATACAGAAAATCCGCCACATGGGCGCGGCGGATTTGTTCGAAACGGCTGCCCGCATACAGGGCGCGTTGGATTTCTTCCAGTTTTTTCAGGCATTGATGATAAGCGGGGTTGGTGCTGTGCTCGTAATCCCAGCTTTCGATCTCCTCAAAAAGGTTGTCGGTGGCGCGGAGTTGGGGCTCGTGAATACGGATTGCCGCTTCGAGATTCTGTTTTTCTTTCTTGATTTCCCGGACCTTTTCCAGCAGATGGGCGCGTTCGCCGATATCCGGCCAACAGTCTTCCCGGTCGAAACGCAGTTCGAGAATCACGGTTTTGCAGGGTCGCATGACCTTCTTGCGGTCCGGGGCCGACCAGAAAGCGCCGATATCGGCCTGAAAACGGCTTATACGGGTCGGAACATCAAAACCAACCCCCGATGGATGCTGTTTCACCAACCATTTCAGGGCTGCCTGTTGGTATTGCAGGTGCAAATGGTTTGTTTTCTTTCCCCGTCCGGGTTCCCGGTTAAACAAATCAAAGCTCAATTGTGTGCCGTTCATACTCGCTTCCTGTTAGTTCCCGGATAATATAACCTTTCTGTGGCGGAAAAACAAGAGATGAACTTGAAAGTTTCGAAATAACAGCCATATTTAAAGGACCATGAGAATCGAAATATACAGACAAATCGCCAGAACACTGGCCTACGAAATTGAATCGGGCGTTTACCCGGTCGGCGTTGAAATCCCGAGCCGTCTGGAGCTGTCCCGACGCTTCGGCGTGACCCGCGCCACGGTGAACCGGGCGATGGAACAGCTCGAAATCAACGGCCTGATTTCGGCCCGGCGCGGCGCCGGTACGGTTGTCGTCAGCTCCGGGGTGCGCCGCCGGATCGCTCTGGTCGCACCCGAATGGCTGATCCAGCAGCGTCCGAGCTCCGAGTCGTGCCGGGTGTCGGCTCTCAGCTATACCGAGGCGCTCGGCAGTCGGACCGCCATTGCCGCGCTGGCGCGTTTCGACGGCATTCTCTGGTCCCATCCCGAGGACTTGCTGGTCTCCCGGATCGTCGAGATCATGCGGGATATCCCCGGCGCGCTGGTGAACCGGGTGGCGGACGAATGCAATTATGTTACCAGCGAACTGAAGGAAAGTTTCCGGGACGCGGTAATTTCGCGGCTGGAACAATCCCCGCAAGCGGTCGCGTACCTGCTGAAAAACGATCAAGGCAGTAAATATGTGCATCGTTCCCGCGACGAGGGGTTTATCGATGCCTGTCGGACCCTGCGCCGTTTTTATGAAATCATCCATATGCCCGGTGATTTTGCTGAAAAGCGCCGTACCCTGGAACAGATTCTCCCGGCAAATCCGTCGGCGCCGCTTTGTATTTTCGCTGACGACTGGAGCGAAACCGGTGCGCTGATTCAATGGGTCTGGCAGCATAATCTGGCCTGGCAGCGCGATGTCTTCTATCTGGATACCGATAACCTCGCCCACCGCCACGTGTGGGGTCTCGAAACCACTTCGATCATGCAGGATTTTTACGGGATGACGCAAACGGCCTTGGAGCTCCTGCTTGACTCCCTGCGGCACCCCGGCAAGGAACTTTTTCAAATCATGTTGAAACCAACTTTGCGCCGGGGCGATACCTGATTCGGATTCGAATCTGGATTAGGTCAGGCGCAGGCATACGGCCCGGCTTTCTGCAACTGTTTGCCTTTTAACCCCGCCTCCATCAGTGAGCTCAGTCGGTGAATGGCGCGGAGCCGGATGATTTTCACCGCGGTTTCGGCCCCAATCGCCGGAATCCGCATCAGTTCCAGTTTATCGGCCTTGTTGATGTTCACCGGGAAAAATTCAGGATGGCTCTGCGCCCAGACTTCTTTCGGGTCGGATGCCAGCGAAAGACTGCCGTCGCGCTCGAAAACCAGTTCGTCTTTTTTAAATCCATAGGTTCGGAGCAGAAAATCGCATTGGTACAGTCGGTGTTCGCGGGTAAAACGCGCTTCCGGTGCCAGATGAAAATTCTGTTCGCCGGGAATCGAGGCGTCGCCCAGTCCCGGCTGATAAGCTGAAAAATACACCCGTTCGAACTTCAGCCGGGTATATATCGCGTCCATGTAATTGACGATTTCATTGTCGCGCTCGCCGGCGGCTCCGACGATGAACTGGGTGGAGGCTTTGACCTTGGCGTATTTCGAGCCGCGCGCGGTCAGGTTGCTGATCAATTTCAGAGGGTGTACAATGTCGCGCTCGAATTGTTTGGCGTCGGAGAGCTTACGGAAATACTTTTCGCCGGGGGCCTCGATATTCAACGATACCGCCGTGGCCAGACGCAAGGCCTCCTCAACGGCGGCGTCGGAGGCGCCGGGGATGACTTTCAGGTGGATATAGCCTTTGAACCGGTAATATTGGCGCAGGATGGCCGCGGTGTCAAGCAGACGCTGCATGGTAAAGTCGGGATCGCGCACGATTCCTGAACTTAGGAACATGCCGAAAATTTCCGGCCGTCTCCGATGGTAATCCATGAATATCCGGGCCGTTTCCGCCGGGGACAGCGAACAGCGGCGGGCATTGGCGTTATTCCGCAGCGGACAGTATTTGCAGTCGTTCGAACAGCAGTTCGATTGCAGGGTTTTCAGCAGCAGTCCGCGTCCGCCGCTGGCGACCGTGACCGGATAAAGCCAGCGCCCGTCCTCGCCGCGTTTGCGCGAACTGTCGAACTGCTTGCCGCTGCCGCAGGCGCAAGCGAGGTCGTATTGGGCGTCTTCCGCCAGGATTTCCAGTTTTTTCAATGTGTTTTCCATACTTATATATAATACGTATATTGTACGAAAAATCAAGTGAAAATCTAATTTTTCATAGTTATTTTACGCGAATAAATATTTGCTTCACATGGAGGCCAAAACGCCGGATTCGGTGTATTTCGGCCTTGCAATTACACCAAAGACGTGATATGATTATGTACAGAGTCTTTCAAAAAATCGGTCCAAGCTCGGGGAAAAGCGCAAAAACAGAAATTTGCACTTGAATTTTTAACTTTAAGTAAGTGTATTACAATCGCAGAGACACCTATGGAGCAAAAACGCTATAAAACATAAATGAATTTATTTGTATCTATTGTGGATGTATTTTTTTTCCATTGTCTTGGCATCCTCAACAGAAATATAGATAACCGTTGTTCTGAACAGGTGGAAAAATTTTAATGTTCAAAAGCTCAAGTATTTTGCAATCACGATCTATATTAATTTATTCAACATGAATAATTAACTAAATATATTTAGGAATGAGGTTTTGATATGAAAAAGAGCCAGCAAAGTATGCGAATCTTGCATCTTAGTGATATTCACATTAAGAATGATAGAATGTTTCTTATTGAATTTGATCGTCGTGTGAAAAGTTTGTTGGATGATGTCGAGAAAAATTTTGATGAAATAGATTGCTTGGTTATTTCTGGAGATTTAACTTACTATGGACACGTAGATGAATTTGAACTATTGCATACTCATTTGATTGATGTTCTCTGTCGCAGATTATATATTAACAAGAAAAAAATATTACTGGTTCCAGGAAATCACGATATTAATCGAACTGCGGTTTCTGAATCAGAGAAAAATGGCTTGAAAACCACTATTTTGAACACGGAAAAGGCAAGTGACTATATTTGTCATGAATGGATACAAAAATATTCTCAAAATTATTGGGCCTATATTGACAAAAATTTTCGTTGGGTAAGAGATTCAGAAGACCCTTATTTCTCAACCTGCATTGATTTCCAAGGGATAAAAATCGGATTTTCTTGCCTAAATACAGCATGGGGATGTTTAGACGATTCTACATATAAAAAAATTTTTCTTTCACATAAACAAGTATCACAACAAATCTCTGCAGTTAACGATAGTTCTATAAAAATAGCGATAATGCATCATGGATTCGACTGGTTACACCCAGATGAGAATGAAAAATGCATTATTTCTGATATAAAATCCAACTATGATATTATTTTATCCGGACATGTTCATCAAGATGTTTCCGCACATGAAATCACTCCAAATTCAGATACTGTAAATTTCACAGGGATGGCTTTTTTTGAGGGGAAAATCGCAGGAGAGGAAGGCTATAATATTTATGATATCAATTATATTGACTCCAAAATCATTGCTTTTTATCGAAAATACATAAGAAGGCGAACTACTTATGGTAAGAATATTGAACATGCAGACGATGGACAGTGTCAATTCCCTTTAAGAAAACAGACCCTTCCGGTTGTTGCACAAAAACATCTTGCAATACAACATTTAGGGACGGCGGTATCCAGTCGATTACAATCTCAACTGACGAGCATTCAGGGGATTTCTAATCCGATATTTGTATCGCCTTGCGGTTCACCCCAAAAGCTGGACAACTTGAATCCGTGTAAAAGGCCTTGTAAAT
>CALABZ010000439.1 GCA_937888615.1 uncultured Lentisphaeria bacterium
GCAACGCCTCCAGCGCCGCCACCGGCATCGCCCAGAGCACCGTTCCCGGCAATGCCTTAAATGAATAAAACAATGAGTGGAGCTTTTCCGGAACCTGCTCAACTTTCAATTGCATCAGGACGACAAGCACTGCAATTCCCACAATCCCGGTCACGCAGACAATCCATACAGCCAGCGCGTACAGACGCGCCATCAGCCTCCGCCACGGGAATTTCGGACCGCCCGCAATATACTGCGCCAGCAGAATCGTCATAAAAGGCATGATCGGCAGGATATAATACCAGCGACGAGAGCCCGAAGCCGAAAACATCACGAAAATGGCCGCGTTAACAATCAACAGCCAGCGCGTATTGAGGGCGAGCGATTTCCAACGCATCACCACGGCGACAATGGCGGCGATCATCAGCAATGACCACGGCGCCATGATCCGCGGCATATGAATGAAATAAGTGAAAAACGGTTCGTCGTCATGGTCGAAAGGATTGAAAACACGCACCACATTTTCACGCCAGACCAGTTCAATCCCATTCAATCCGCTGTCCGGCGAAATAAAGCCTTCCGGCATCGGCGTGGCCGACGCGATGAAAAACGTCGCCAGATACAGCCCGCCCCCGATCACCAGCGCGATGACATGGGAAACCCTGATATGCTTCTTCAGCTCCCCGGCCATGTATAAATAAACGGCCACCAACAGCGGCGGAATCACCAGTGCCGGTAGCCCCTTGGTCAGCGCCCCGCCGAAACAAATGATCCAGAATATCAGGTAATGATGGAATTTCGCATGGTCTTTGCAATGGAAAAACCAGGCCACAGCCATAATTACCGCGGCCAGGTTCATCATATCGGCGGCGGCGGTGCGCCCCCAGAAAAGGAATCCGAGCGAGGTCAGCAACAACCAGCCGGCGGCATTCGCCACCCGCTTATTCCACAGCTTTTCCGCCAGATAACGGGTACAGTAAAGAGCGATCAACGCGGACAGCGCGGACGGCAGCCGAACGATGAATTCATTGAGCACGCCGCATATTTTGGCGAAAATCACGATCGGCCAGTAGGAAAGCAACGGCTTGTCGAAATACACCTCGCCATTGATCGCCGGATGGAACCAGTCCCCGGTCAACAGCATCTCGCGGGCGATTTCGGCCCAGCGATCTTCGGAAGCCCACAGGTGGTTGATCCACAACCCATACAGCAGCATCCCGACGGCAAACGCCCAGAACACTATTCGCGGCCACCAGCCTGCAATCTTTTTTTCCGTCATAAACGATTATTCCGCCAAAACTTCTTTTATCGCCTGAACCACATCGTCCTGATCCGCAAACGTCATGCCGGGAAAAAGCGGCAAAGAGCAGATCCGGTCCGAATTATATTCTGTCTCCGGCAGCATTCCACGCTGAAAGCCCATCTTTTCACGATAATATTTCTGGATGTGGGCCGCCACGAAATGCAGTCCGGTCCCGATATTTTTCGCCTTCAACTTATCCATGAACTCAATGCGGGTCATTTTGTCGGTCGTCACCCGGACGATGAACAGATGCCAGGCATGTTTAAAGTCATAACCGGACGGCATTTTCAGGGGTTCGACCCCTTCCACGCCCTTCAACAGCTCAAGGTAGCGCAACGCCAGTTTTTCACGTTTGCCGTTGATCTCTTCCAAACGCCGGAACTGCCCGATCGCCAACGCCGCCTGCATATCGGTAAGGTTGTATTTGAAACCCGGCTCCTGTACTTCGGCCTGCGGAGCGCGCCCGCGATTATTGCGGTCGAAGGCGTCCACGCCAAGACCATGGAACTTCCAGCGCCGAAACGCCTTGGCCAATTCTTCATCATCGGTCACCAGCGCACCGCCCTCGCCCGCGGTCACGTTCTTGATCGCGTGAAAAGAAAACAGGCCGCTGCCGTTGGAACACACATGTCTGCCCTTATAATACGTGCCGACCGCGTGGGCCGCATCGTGAATCACCGGAATATCGCCGGCGACCTCGCAAATGCCGTCGACATCAAACGACGCCCCCGCATAATGAACCGGTATAATGAGGCGGGTCCTCGGGGTCAGGCAGGCTTTTACGGACTCAGGAGTAACCATCAGGGTGTTGCGATCGATTTCGGCGAAAACCGGCGTGGCTCCCGCCAGCACGATCATATTCACGGTCGACACCCAGGTCAGCGACGGCGTCACGACCTCATCGCCGGGGCCGATTTTCAGCGCTTTCATCAAAATATGCATACCGGCGGTGGCCGAACTCAGCGCCACGGCGTATTTATTGCCGGTGATCCGGCATAATTCTTCTTCGAACTCCACGTTTTTAGGACCGTTGGTGATCCATCCCGAACGCAGCACTCCCACCACCGCATCAATGTCGGACTCCTCAATACAGGGCCTGGTAAAAGGTAAAAAGTCGCTTCTCATGAGCTCCTCACTTATTTTTATACAATCAATTTAATCGCATAATATAATGCCACACAACCGAAAATCAATCAAACGCAACAATTATTTTGCTCCATTCTCATGGCTTTGAGCATACTTCTCAATCCGCCTCATCAATCTCCGGGGGAGCTTGGGCCAGGTGAATCACCTGAATCCGTTTCCAGACGCCGGTCCACCGCCGCCAGGCCAGCAATAACCCGTCCACAAGCACATAAACCACAATCCATCCCCATACACACCATGCCGAAGCATGCAGTTTATTCACCAGGAACCAGGAGCCCGGCAACTGAACCAGCCACGCCGTACCGATACTCAGCAACAGCGGAATCCGGGTATCCCCCGCACCACGCAGCGCCCCCATCAACTGAAAACGCAATCCGTCTAAAAGGTTCCCCACAAACATCACCGCTAAAATCAACCGCCCCTGCCGGATGACCTCGTCAAAATTAATCCCCTCCGTATTCGAAGAACTGAAAATCCGAATCATCGCCTCCGGAAAAACCAGATACATGATCCCCGCCGCAAACATGTATACATACAGAATCCGCAACGAACGCCAGATCACCCGGCCGGCCGGAACCAAACGCCTTTTTCCAATATATTTACCGGTGACAACCGAAGTAGCGTCCAGCATTCCAAGAATCGGCATGCCGCCGATCATATTGATGACC
>CALABZ010000440.1 GCA_937888615.1 uncultured Lentisphaeria bacterium
AATGTCCGACCGCCCATTCCCGTCCGTCGTATAAATCATAAATCTGGCCCACCCAATACAGTTTCAGCGGCGATTTGACTTTGAAAACCAGGTCCGTCCCCTGCTGGGAACTGCTTGACGAACCACTACCCTGCGTCCGGCTTTCCGCGGCATTATTGGATTTCAGAGCAGGATTGACCGGTGCTTTTTTCTGGTCGGTCGGCGTGGTGGCGTTTTTGCCGCCGACATTGGCCACGCGCTTGGCATCCGGACGGATATTGATCTTGGAGCTCTTAAACCAGAACAGCGTATCGGCATGGCTCATCAGGTCGTTCTCGGTCGTAAACGACACCTGAAACACCCCTTCACCGGGCTTGCGTTCCAATGGAAACAGGATAAAAATATACCATGCCGCCGCCGACGAAATAATCAGGTGCATCAAAACGAAAAACCAACTCCGGGTGATGAAGCGGAACGGAACATTCAGCCCGGAACGCCGCCCCAACGCCCGCGCCCGCGACGCATAAAACACAATCAGCATCAACAAAAACGTGGGGACGAAAATCTGGATGTATACCGCGCGCGGAATCAATGCCCCGTACAACAACATGAAAAATGAAATCAACAGCAAATAATCATAATCCTCGGTCCGCTGCGCCAGGATAAAACACAATCCGATCCCGCAGATTGATTCCGCCAGCACCTTGTCCAACGGGGTAGTATGATGCAGCCGAAACAGAAACCAGCCGAACACCAGCGACACGATCATAAGTTGCATCAGAAAGCGCTTGCTCCGACCCAGCATCCGGTACGGCAGGTAAGCCGACAGCCCCAGCGGCACCGCCAGCACCATCAGCGCCAGCGTGTAAACCGGATCGCTATGCTGCCACAACGCCGCGATCAGCACCAGTTCATACATGATGATATAAATAAAATGACCGCTCAGCCGCTGAGGCGCTCCAATCTGCGGCGGCTGGTAGGCGATCAGCAATTTCGTCTTGTCAGTATTCGCTTTGCTCATGGCACAACAACTCGTTCAGGTTCGTATTGAAATTGACCACCTGCGGCTTCAGGATTCCGGAAGCCGCCTCCGGCAGCGCCTTGCGGATCACCCGCGGCTGCTCGGGGTCGATGATCGGGAAATAATTGCGGGGAGCCATGATCCAGCGCACCTCAATATGGTTGGCGGTAAACTCCTCCAACTGGGAACTGACCATTTGATCCTCGCTCATGGTCAGACAGTAAAAAATCGAATTGGGATAGATCAGTTCCAATCCGTAATCAAGCAGTTCATCCAGCCGCCCCTTGCCCGGCTGGACAATCGCCAGGGCGTTCAGGATTTCGGGATAAATCCCCGAGGCATCGCCGCGAATGCGGAGTTTCTCGCCGCCGGCGGTGAAGGTGATGAATTGCACCCGGCAATACAATTCGGACAGGTTGGCGAAAATGGAACCGGCTATTTTCAGCAAAAATTCGAAATTATTTTCTTCGGGGTCTGCGCCGACATATTTTTTCTCGGTATCAAGGATCACCGTCACCTGGTCCAGCGATCCGGCCTCGAATTCCTTGACCATCAGCTTGCGCTTGGCCGCCGTGGATTTCCAGTGGATGAAACGAAGCTCGTCCGACGGCCGGTACTCCCGAATGCCGAAAAACTCCTGCCCGCTCCCGGATATCCCCAACGGACGCCCCTCCGGTGAAAGGATCGCCCTCCCCTCCAGGTGCATCGGCAACTGTCCGATCTTGATGATCTCCGGCCCCACCATCACCTCGGCGGGAAGCCGGTAAATCCTGAACCGGGAAAACAACCCGGCGGGATCGCCGCCGATCAGCGTCACGCGTTTCAAATCGAAAAAGCCGCGACGGCGCGCCGGTACCCAACGTTCGAACAACACCTGACTGCGCGGACGCATCGGCGGCAGAACGCACCGGAAAATGCCGTCCGGCGCAAAAGGAATCTTCTCGCTGACCACCACCGCCTGACGGAAAAAGAATCCGCGATTGCGGATCACCAGCGGCATATTGAGTTCAGCCCCGCGCTCTCCGTCATGGCACGGCGACCGGGTCACGCTGAAACCATAGAGCGAGAACAGCGCCATCAGAAAACTGGCGAACACCATTCCCACCAGTGAAGCCGCGGCCAATGCCGTTCCCAGCCCGACGTTGATCAGCGCCACCCCCACCGCACCGATCGCTGTCAGACTGAACACGATTCCGCGCGGCGTCGGCAGTATCCAGTTCATACCCCTTTATCCTCGTTGTCCATGGGAATCGATTCGAGAATGCTTTCCAGTACGGAGCGAACGTTTTTCCATTCGCCCCGGTTGCGCAGTTTCAGGCGCAGCCGGTGGGCCAGTACCGGCACCACCATGTCGCGCACATCGCCGGGGATCACAAAATCACGCCCGGAATATGCCGCCAGGCTCTGCGCCACCCGCATCAAAGCCAGCGAACCACGCGGACTGCATCCGCCCACCAGGGCCGAGTGTTCGCGCGTCGCATTGGCGATCGTCACGATATAATTTTTGATCTGTTCCGAAATATGCACCTTGCGGACCAGCGCATGACAGCGCAGCACGTCGTTGGACTTGATCACATAGGAAATGCGGTTCAGCGGGTGCGATTCCACCTGGGAGGTCAGGATGTCCTTTTCCGATTCGGCCGCCGGATAACCGATCGACAGCTTCATCATGAAACGGTCCAACTGCGGTTCCGGCAGCGGATACGTGCCGTGGTAATCATCCGGGTTCTGGGTGGCGATCACAAAGAACGGCTTCGGCAGTACGTGCTGCCTGCCGTCGATGGTGATGACCGACTCGGACATGCATTCGAGCAGGCTTGACTGCGTCCGCGGCGTGGTCCGGTTGATTTCGTCCGCCAGAATGATATTGCCGAAAATCGGGCCGGGCATGAAGCGGAACTCCTGCTTGGCCTCGTCGTAAATGCTCATGCCGGTAATATCCGAAGGCATCATGTCGGGGGTGAACTGAATCCGTTTATAATTTCCCTGAATCGACTTTGCCAGCGCCTGCGCCAGAATCGACTTGCCGACGCCGGGCATGTCCTCCACCAGCACGTGACCGTCGGCGAACAGACAGACGATGACGTTGCGGATCACGTCCGGTTTGCCCTTGAACACCTTGCCAATATTTTCCTCAAGCAGATTGATCACGTTTTTCAGCAGTTTGATGGAGGAAATTTCCTCGGCGTCGGTTTCGGTGGAACCGGCCTGTATTTTGACCAGATTGTCGGGATCGTTGAAAACGATCATGCTCGACCCGATCTGGATTACGTCCATATGCTTGACTGGACACGGTTCGGTGACGGGGGAATTGTTGATAAAAGTTCCGTTGGCGCTTTCGAGGTCTTTCAGGAGAAAGGTGTCGCCGGATTTCCGGAGTTCCGCGTGACGTCTGGACACATCGCTTTTGTTGATGATGATGTCGCATTCGTTCCCGCGTCCGATCACGGTCAAGTCTTTCTCCATCTGGTAATCGCGGCTCTTGCCGTAACCTTCCTGAATTGTCAATATCGGATTATTGGATGACATAGTATTGATCCCGTGTAATATAATGTCGCATTTTCACTCTTTCGGGACTATAGCTGTTCATATTCCGATTTGCAAGTTATAAAATAAAATTTCCGTATCACAATCCGCAAAACAGTCCCGGCCGCCATTTCAAAAAGGATGGCGGCCGGGACATTAAACCGAAATCGCAGCTACGGGAAAATTAATACGCACTCCAGTCCGGCTTGTCAGCGAATACCTTGCGTATCGCATCCATGTCGAACTTAGGGGTGCGGTCGTAGTTGTAAATGCCGTTTTGTTCCTGTTCCACGTCGGTCAACTGGGTGTAGCAGTAACCGCTCAGCGTGGGCATCGCCACCAGGGCCGCGGTCAGGTCGCGAATACGTCCGAACGCCTCGACCGCGTCCGCCGGCGGCGCACCGTACCCCCAGGAATTGTCGGCGTACTCCTTGCGGTTCTCCGGGACGTATTTCACCCCGCCGTATTCGTCGATGATGTACGGTTGACCACGATAAGCACTCAATTCGACATCCGGCGCGGTGGCATAGACGGGCTGACTATCCGGCTTCACCAGCAGTTCTTCGGCTTTCTGCGGATAATGATGCACCGTCCACAGATCGGTCTTCGTGTGAATGTAGCCGCTGGAGTCATTCACCGGGCGGGTCGGATCGACGGACCGGGTCAGGTCATAAATGTCGCCGACGAAACGGCGGTGTTCCGCCAAATCCATGTAGCGGGCGGTTTCGTTCAGCGGCGTCCAGGCGATGATCGACGGATGGTTCAGGTCACGTTCCACCACAGTGCGCCACTCCGCCATGTAATTGAGAATCCCCGGATAATAATTAAGCGGGCCATTGCTGTAGTACCGCCAGAATCCGATACCCCAGTCCGGAAATTCCGCCCAGGTCAGGTAGCCGAGCCGGTCGGCCCAGTAATGAAAGCGTTCCTCGAAAATCTTCTGGTGAAGCCGCGCTCCGTTGAATCCCGCCGCCATCGATAGTTCGATATCCCGTTTCAGCACCGCATCGTCGGGCGCGGTCCAGATTCCTTCCTCGTAAAACCCCTGATCCAGCACGAAACGGACGAACAGCGGACGGTTGTTCAGGAACATCCGGTCCCCCTCGATATGGATTTTGCGCATACCGGCATAGGATTTGACCGTATCGATAACCTGACCGCCCTCATCGCAAACCTCATAAACGATATCGTACAGGAACGGATGGTCCGGCTCCCATGCCACGGCTTCCGGGATATCGACCGTCAGCGGAATACCGTTCGCGCACGGCATGGCCGCCTCCGCGACCAATTCGCCTTTCGCCAACACCTTGACTTTGAATATATTTCCCTGCTTCAAACCGTGAAACACCGGGGTGAAGACAAAAGCGCCGCGATCGAAATCGGCTACGATCCGGCAACGATCCAGCCCCTGCGGCGCGGCGGCCTCCAGCCAGACCGTCTGCCAGATGCCGGTGGTACGGGTATAAAAACACCCCGCCGATTTAAAATGCGGCGACTGCTTGCCGAACGCCTGGTCGCCGTCGCGCATGTCATCGCGGACCTCAAGCACCAGATTGCAGGTTTCGCCCGGCTGTACATGATCCGTCAGGTTGACCGCAAAAGGCGACACTCCGCCGACGTGGCGCGCCACCTCTTTTCCGTCCAGATAAACCCGGCATTCATAGTCCACGCCGCCGAAATGCAGCAGGATCAGTTTGCCGCTCCATTCGGCGGGAATCGTAATTTGGCGGTGATACCACATCATGTCGATGAAGTCGGTATGGGCGATGCCGGAAAGCTTGCTTTCGGGGCAGAACGGGACCATGATTCGACCGTCGAACCCCTTGCTTTCGCGGAAACCGCGCTCGGCGCCGCTCCCGCCGAAGTCGAAACAGTAACTCCATTCGCCGTTCAGGTTCAGCCAGTCGCCGCGTTCGAACTGCGGACGCGGGTATTCGGGTCGTGGTATGTTCATCTTCAATCTCCTTTTGCTTGTTGAATTGACATTTAATATACAAGCGCCTATATTAAAAGTGAATGTTCAAAATCGACAACCGGATGAGGATTATTTGCATGCGGGAGGATATCATCACATTTCCGCCGCAATCCCCGGACAATCCATTGATCATGCAGTTGGCGGGCACATCCCTGTGCGACGGCACTTACCGAATCGCCAGGGTTAATTCCCCCACCTGCGTGTTCGAATACGTGGTCCGGGGAAGCGGCTATTATCGGCTGGAGGACACCTGGTTCTACCCGTCGGAGGGCGACGTGTATATCGTGCCGCAGGGGTCGGATCACGAATACGGCTCCAGCAGCGACAACCCGTGGACCAAACTGTGGTTCAATGTCGGCGGCCCCCTCGTGAACAGCTTATTGGAGGACTATCGACTGACCGGCATCCATCACTTGAAAGATTGCCCGGTCCGGGAAGTATTCGAAGACGGACTGGCGCAACTGCGCGAGAACCGCGCCGACGTGGAGTCCCTGGCCCCGCATATCATCCTGAATGTGATCATGGCGATCCGGCGCGAGCATCACGCCGCGCTTCGCCAGCCTTATTCCGAGGAAGGATTGATCCTGCGCAGGGTGATCGAACAGAATATTTTCAAACATTCGTTGCCGTTGGTCGAAATCAGCGCCGCCATCCGGCGTTCGCCGACGCAGGCGATTCGGATTTTCCAGCGTGATTTCGGGATCACGCCGTACCAATACCAGCTCCGCCGCAAAATGGAGACCGCCCGGATACTGCTGAAAAACTCCGTCAAGCCGGTCAAAGAAATCGCCTATGACCTGGGGTTTGCCGACGAATATTATTTCTCGAATATATTCAAGAACAAAAACGGCATGTCACCTCAAAAATATCGAAAGGAAGGATAAAAACCATGAAAAGAAAAGTTATAGTTTTCGGAGCCAGCGGAGAAATCGGCGGCCGTATCGCCAGACTCGCCGTCGACGCCGGACATCAGGTGTACGGCGTTACCCGGGGAACCAACCAGCGCAGCAGCGTTGATTTAAGCGGCGTCGAAATGATTCGCGGCGATAAAAACGATGAAGCATTCCTGCGCGACGTCGTATCCAAACTGGACTTCGATGCCGTCATCGACTCCGTCCCGTCGCTGGCCAGCGTCGACCTCTATATGAAATATCTGCCGAAGGCCGAAAATATTTTCTTCTGCAGTTCCACCGGCACTTTTGTGCCATTGCGCTATTTCCCGGCAGACGAAAATCATCCGTGGCGCGAAGAAACCCCGGTCAACTTCTACAACCAGTGTCAACGCGATCAACACGCCTTGCAAATGTATGCCGAGAAGGGATTCCCAATCTCAATTTTTCGCCCGACCAACATCATCGGCGAAGGACGCGTCCCGCTGGAACTGTGGGGTGCGCGCGATATCGAATTCTATCGCTGCCTGCAGGAAAACCGCCCCGTAACCATCGCCCCCTGCGAACATATTATGGTCCAGTCCGGCTATAACTGGGATCTGGCCAGCGCCTTCGTACTGGGACTGGAACACCCCGAACAGGTTCGCGGCGAAATCTTCATCATTTCCTGCAAAAAAGCCATTATGCTGGGCCAATACCTCCAGACCGCCATGAATTATCTCGGCAGCAAGTCGGAAATCCATCACATCGAAGCCGAAAAGCTCTGCACCATCTACCCGGAAGTGACCATGCGCCACCGTCTGGACTTCCTGCTTGAACACATGTGCCTGGATATCGGCAAAGCCGAACGCATCCTCGGTTACGCCCCGACCAAAACCACCGAGGAAGGCCTGATCGCCGCCCTCTCCTGGTGCCGCGAAACCGGACTCCTTAAATAACGATTGATCCTCCCGCATGGCAGTCGTGATTCACACACTGCCACGCGGTCACGCCTGCTCCCTGCAATGATCAGCGGCGTTTGATCCACAAAAGTCGAAATAATACCGGAAGTGACTTGAAAATCCGCCAATATGGATTATATTTAGAATTTTGGTATAATTTGGCTGAGCCTAACCTCAATAAGGAGAACTATATGTCCAGAGAATTCAATGTGGCAGTTGCCGGCGCCACCGGTGCAGTCGGCATCGAAATGGTCCAGACCCTGGAAAGAAGAAACTTTCCGGTCAAAAATCTGCGTTTACTTGCATCCGCGCGTTCCGCCGGTAAAAAGATGACATATAAAGGCACAGAAATCACAATTGAAGAACTGAAACATGATTCCTTCAAAGGCATCGATATCGCGCTGTTCAGCGCGGGCGGCGACATTTCCAAGGAATTCGCCAAGTCCGTGGTGAACTCCGGCGCGGTCATGATCGACAACTCCAGTGCGTTCCGCATGGAAGACGACGTGCCGTTGGTTGTGCCGGAAGTCAATCCCGAAGACATTAAATGGAACAAGGGGATCATCGCCAACCCGAACTGCACCACCATCATCATGCTGGTGGCGGTTACGCCGCTCCATCGCGCCAAAAAACTGAAACGCCTGATCGCCTCCACCTATCAGGCAACCAGCGGCGCCGGAGCCAAAGGCATGGACGAGCTGATCACCCAGACCCAACAGGCCCTGAACCATGAAGAACTGACGCCGAAATTTTTCGCGCACCAGATTGCGTTCAACCTGATTCCGCATATCGACGTCTTCAAAGAAGGCGATTATACCAAAGAAGAGCTGAAAATGGTTTACGAATCGCGCAAAATGCTGCATTACCCCGAACTCCGGGTTTCCTGCACCTGCGTGCGCGTGCCGATTCTCCGTGCTCACTCGGAGTCGCTGAACATGGAATTCGAAGATGACGTCACTCCGGCGGAAGTCCGCGAAATCCTGAAGAACGCTTCCGGCGTGAAACTCGTTGACGATATCGCCAACAAGCGTTATCCGATGCCGGTCGAAGCCAGCGGCCAGGGTGATGTTCTCGTCGGGCGCATCCGCCAGGACATTTCCCGCGACGACAAGAAGGGAATCGATATGTTCATTTGCGGCGACCAGGTGCTGAAAGGCGCGGCTCTGAACGCGGTTCAGATCGCCGAACTGCTCTGATCCGTCAGACATTCATAAATATCCGGGAGTTAAGAGTCGTCATGATTCTTAACTCCCTTTCGTTTTCAGGGAGGAATCAGAATTGTTGATTGCAATATTGGTTGCGACGCGCATCCTGTCCAATTCGTTTGCCAACGTGTTCCAGAAAAAACTGGCCACGTCCGGCGTGCCCTCCCTCCAGGTCAATTTTCGGACGTACCTCGGTCTTGCCGTCATCGCGGCGGTCATGGCTGTACAATATGACTGGACCGCGTTCGACCGCTATTTCTGGGGATTCGCGGCCCTGACCGGCATCTGCGGCGCCCTCGGCAACGGCTTTCTGGTCATGGCGCTGCGGGACGGTGAACTCTCCGTGCTCGGCCCCATCAACGCCTACAAAGCAGTCGTCGCCATGCTCGGCGGTATGTTGATCCTGCACGAATTTCCCGGCATCTGGGGACTCGCGGGCATGGCGTTGATCATCGGCGGCAGCTATCTGGTGCTGGACGCCACCCCGGAACGGTTCGGCTGGCGGCTCCTGCGGCGGCGCGATATCCAGTTCCGGTTCTACGCCCTCTTTTTCACTGCGTTGGAAGCGGTGATGCTGAAAAAAGTCATTGAGTATTCCACCCCCGGCACGGCTTTCGTGATCTGGTGCGCGGGCGGGGCGTTCTTTTCCTTTTTCCTGGCGTTGCCGACCCTGCGGCGAACGCCGTCCGCGCCGGTCAACTGGCGGCGTTTATTGCTTCTCATCGGCTGTGCCGCCGCCATGCAACTCAGCACCAACTATGTTTTTGAGCACATGGAGGTGAGTTATGCGCTGTCGCTGTTTCAGCTCTCGCTGCTCCTGAACGTCTGGCTTGGCTGTCGTTTTTTTAACGAAAAAGAACTGCTGAAAAAGATCATCGGAGCCGCCGTAATGCTGGGCGGCTCCCTCCTGATCATCTGGTCCTGAACCACCACCTAACTTCGGGGTGTTGCCTGATCCGCTTCCCGGTTCCGGCCTAACCGCAGGAGTCCGCCTTTATGCAGACTGATCAGCACCGCTCCGGCAAACGACAGCACCGCCCAGAAAATTACCTGCCCGCCGCCGTTCCTGCTCAAAAACCGCACGTAACTATAGATTCCCAGCCCCACTAGCCCAACTCCGGCAAAGAGGCAGGCCAATATGACGAAGAACGTACCCCGGCACAACAGGCAATAGGCGATCCCGCTTCCCCCCATGAACGCCAGATAGAAGAACGTCCATCCGGTCGCCAGGCCCAGCGACGACGACGTCGCCATGACGACGAGGAATATGCAGAACCACACCAATGCGCCGACGATACGGAGAAATTTTCCCCATCCAGCATCCCGGTTGAAGTAGCCGACCAGCATTACCGCCAGTACGCAGGAATGCAGGAAAATCGGAATTTTATACGCAACGGACGGCAGGCAGCCGTTTCCGGCTAACAGCAGGGCCATAATGAAGAACACCTGGTTAAGCGGGGTCGAATGGCGAATCATCAGCAATCCGATGATCAACAGTCCGATAACGGCGGGAATCCATTTCAGCCCGTTCAACTGCGCCATTGCAACAGACATCCCCACAAGTGCCAGAAGATTCAGCCCGATATCGAAATGGGCCAGTTTCCGCAGATAACCGTACAGGAAAAATACACCTGCCGCCCCGAATCCCAGCGTCAGCGGATTGAACATCTCCGTAAAGATCAATCCGGTAAACCGCCGGGAAGCTTCATTCCCGATTACATAGGACATCGCCCCCAGCGGAATCAGGATAAATGAACAGAAAACCGCCCATTCGATGGCGACTCGACTCCGGGCGGCTTTGCCGTATTCGAGCATCAGAATCATCGAAGCCAGCAACGGCGGAATCAACATGTAAAACCCGAAACCGGTTTCCAGCTCACCGAACCCGCCGACGCCCCGCGCATCCTGAAACGACAGCGTCAGCAGATAAGTCCTGAAAAACA
>CALABZ010000441.1 GCA_937888615.1 uncultured Lentisphaeria bacterium
ACTGGAGTTCAGACGTGTGCTCTTCCGATCTAATGTTCAGAGACTGAACCAGAAGCGCCGCTCCATTCTCGAAAGGCTGGTGCTGAGCATTCGCAAAATCAAACAGCAGGAAAGTCTGAAAGATACCTACCGGCAGATTCTGGAGGCCTATCTGGAATTTTTCCAGACTCAAAAAGGATTCATGGCCGGATGGAACCCCGAAAACCAATCCTGGCAGGTTCAGGCTTCCTTCCAGTATGAGGAACGCGAGGCACTGGATTTCCTCACCCGCCATCAGCCGCAATTACTGGAAACAACCGCGTTAAGCGAGATTGAAACTCTTCAGGCGGTGCCTTTGCGGGAGCGCGGGTGTAATTCGATCCTGTTCGCGGCCGGGGCCGTGACCAGCGAAGATCCGGTCTGGTTCCAGGCATTCAACGCATTGAATCAAACCGCACTGGACCAGATCGAATTCGGTCGCCGGCTCACTGTCCGGCTTCAAAATTGCCCATCCCTCGCACAGCTCGATGACTGCCGTCAGGCGATTGATCTGCTGAAAAAGAAATACCTCGGCGATCCCGATATCGCCCGGCTTTCCGCCCGGCTCAACGATATTTCCTATTGATCGGGGGGAGTATTGTGAATATTATTCCTGTTCAGGAGTTCGAGCACGCGCTCGAGGCCGCCTGCACCATGTTGCAGTCCTCCGGTGCCGTGCTGCTGATTCCTACCGAAACGGTTTATGGTCTGGTTTGCCGTTGGGATGACGCCGCCGCACGGGAAAAAATCTATGCACTGAAAGAACGCGACGGTCGTAAGCCGTTGGCTATGTTTGCCGCTTCCGCCGCCGCCCTGAACGGGGCCGGGGTGGTTCTGGATGGCAATCCGGGTCGTCTGCTGCAATGTTTCACGCCGGGGCCGATCACGATCATCGCTCCGAACCGGGACGGTTCAACCACCGGATTCCGGATTCCGGACCATCCGTTTGTCAAGGCGTTGCTGGAGCGTTGCGGGGTGCCGTTGGCCTCCACCAGCGCCAATCATTCCGGTTCGCCGAATGCGTTGTCGGTGAAGGAGGCGCTTTCGGAGCTGGCCGGTGAGGTCGATCTGGTGATTGACGCCGGGGCAATTCCGCCGGATAGCCGGGCTTCCACGGTAGTGAACGTTTCAACACCGGGGTCATGGCGTATCCTGCGCGAAGGTCCGATTACGGAAAAAGCCGTCAGGGCGGCTCTGGAACAAGCGTAGGATTATTCTTTTCTACTGATTTTATTGGAGCGCCATCTGGGGAAATGAGTTTCCCTGCGGCATTGATGTCGGCACCTGAATCGGCTGGGCGTGATCGGAAATCCCCCAGCGGCGGGTAAAGGGCCAGAAGACAAAAGCCGCCCGTCCTACCATGTTGCGGCGCGGCACCGGACCCCAGACGCGGCTGTCCGAGCTGAACAGTGAATTATCTCCAAGCATGAAATAGCAGTCTGCCGGCACTACATATTCAGCCGTGGGACTGCCGAGATAACGGCACGGACCGGTGCCGACGAAGTTCAAGTGTCCCTGATAGCCGCCCATGCCGCTGTAGACTTTTTTGAACGCGGGGGCGATATCCTGAACTTTTTTGAACTCGCTTGCGCCTTTCGGCTTGACCATCAACTGATCGCGTTCGATGCGCAGGGTGTCGCCGGGCAGGCCGGCCAAACGTTTGATGTAGTAATAACCGGCCAGCGGCTTGCCGTTGTCGGTGATGCCGCTGGTGTTGAATACCACGACTTCGCCGCGTTTGAAATCGTAGAAATGGTATGAAACCTGATCAACGAACAGATGGTCGCCGAGCGACATCCAGCCGTCGGCCAGCAGTTCGCCTTTTTTATATTCGCGGTTCGGGTCTAGCCGGGTGTAGTCGTAGACTTTCGGCCAGGCGCCGGGGAGGGAGTACCCGGTGTCGCCGATGATAAACGAGCTGTAGCCGAAAAAAATCTTGCCCGGGAGTGTTGTCCCTCCGAAACGGGCCGATTCGCTGATCGAATATGTGTCGAGTTGACCGTTCGACTGAATGGTCGCTCGTGCCGGAACTGCCGAAGAAAGCAGGAAACTGAGCGGATACGGGGTCTTTACCACTTCTTTTTCCATATAATGTGTACCGAACAGGGTGGGCTGCATACTGCTGGTCGGAATCTTGAACGGCTGGGCGAACAACCCGCGCAGTCCGAAAGCGATCATGCAGACCACGGCCAGAATATCGAGGATTTCCCGCATCCGGCTGCTTCGGAAACGGGGAGCGGCGGTCCGGAGTTTTTCTTTGACTTCGGCTCGGTAATTATCGATGGCGGAGATCTGGTTGCGTTCGCTGATTTTTTCGCCGGATTCGAGAAGCTGGCGGAGCGTTTCCTTCTGGCAATCGCCGAGAATATCGTCGTCGGCGTGGAGGATGTGGCGGACCTGCGAGATGCTGTCGCGCAGGTTTTTCCGCTGTTTCCGTTTTTTGTTCCAGTTGAACATTATTTCGGCCTGTTGTTGTCGGTGGACTTCAACACTTCCACGAAGGCCTCCTGCGGGATGTAGACGTTGCCTACTTCCTTCATGCGCTTCTTGCCTTCTTTCTGCTTGTCGAGGAGTTTGCGTTTGCGGCTGATATCGCCGCCGTAGCACTTGGCCAGCACGTTCTTGCGGAGCTGGCGGACCGTTTCGCGGGAAACGATTTTGCCGCCGACCGCGCCCTGAATGGCGATCTGGAACATTTGCGGCGGGATCAGATCCTTGAGCTTGGAGCAGAGAATACTGCCGCGCGAATGGGCATGGTCCACATGGACGATCGACGAAAAGGCGTCCACCGGTTCACCGTTGACCAGAATATCCAGCTTGACCAGTTTATCGGGATGGTAACCGCAGGGCTCGTAGTCAAAACTGCCGTAGCCGCGGGTAATAGATTTGAGTTTGTCATGGAAATCGATCAGGATTTCATGCATCGGAAGCTCGGCTTCGATAATGACGTGATGACCGTCCACCGCTTCGGTGGAAGTGCACAGCCCGCGCTTGCTCATGACCAGCGCCATGATGTCGCCGATGTAGGTACTCGGGGCCATGACTTTCGCTTTGATCATTGGTTCTTCGATGCGTTCGATCAAAGTGGGATCGGGCATGTGAACGGGGTTGTCGACATTGATCATATTGCCGTCGCGCAGATAGACATGGTAGATCACGCTCGGATAAGTGGCGATGATATCCATGCCGTATTCGCGGCGGAGGCGTTCCTGGATGATTTCCATATGCAGAAGTCCGAGGAAACCGCAACGGAAACCGAATCCCAGCGCCGCCGACGTTTCCGCCTGATACTGGAATGCGGCGTCATTGAGCTGGAGCTTGGCCACGCTGAGCTTGAGCTGTTCATAATCGGCCGAGTCGATCGGATAGATGCCGCTGAACACCATCGGGGTGATCTTGCGGAAGCCGGGAAGGGGCTTCGAACACGGTTCTTTGGCATCGGTGATGGTATCGCCCATCGGTGTATCGGACGGACTTTTCAGGTTCGGAATCAGGTAGCCGACTTCACCGGCTTTTAATGAATCGACCGCGGTCATGGTCGGTTTGAAAACGCCGACTTCCTTGATTTCGCTTTCGATGCCGTTGCTGAAAATCCGGGCGCGGGTGCCGCGCCGGAATTCGCCGTTGTAGACACGTACATAAGTGATTACGCCGCGATAAGCGTCGTAGTTGGAGTCAAAAATAAGACTGCTGATCCCTTCGTAGCCGTCGTTGTTCGGCGGTGGCACCCGGGTGATAATGGCCTCCAGAAGTTCGGAAATGCCGATACCTTCCTTGGCGCTGACCAGAATGGCGTCTTCGCGCGGGAGAGCCAGGATTTCCTCCATCTGGTCGTAACAGAGCTCGAGGTTGGTGGCGGGCAGGTCGATTTTATTGATGACCGGGATGACCGCGAGGTTCTGGCGGAAAGCGAGCGAGACGTTTGCCACGGTCTGCGCCTGGACCCCCTGGGTGGCGTCGATGATCAACAGTGCGCCTTCGCATGCGGAGAGCGCCCGGCTTACTTCGTAAGTGAAGTCGACGTGTCCGGGGGTATCGATCAGGTTCAGACTGTATTCTTTGCCGTCCTGGGCTTTGTAAGCCATCCGCACCGGGTGCGATTTGATGGTGATGCCGCGTTCGCGTTCCAGGTCCATGGCGTCGAGCACCTGTTCCTGCAGGTCGCGTTTGGCGATGGTTCCGGTGTGCTCCAACAATCGGTCGGCCAAGGTTGACTTGCCGTGGTCGATATGGGCGATGATCGAAAAATTACGTATCAGGTCAAGTTTGCTCATATATCAACTGGTTGTGTTTAAATTATTGCGAATGTATAATCTAGCCCATAAACACACCAATTTCAAATCGGGAATGCTATTTTTGACGATGCTTCCGCCAAAAATCCGTAACGCCGGAGCCGCCCGGGTTGCCGAACGCTTCATTCGCGAGGAATTCGGCGGAACATCCGGGTCTCTCCGGTTTCGGCATCAAACGTGTAGGAGTCGGCATCGGAAGCGACAATCCGGCGTTGAACCAGGTCGAACAGATCGCATTTGCCCGGCCAGTGCAAGGTCTTCCGACCGCTTGATCCCGCATGAAGCGAAATGATGCCGTTGCCGGAATAAACGATATCGTTTACCGTTCCGGCAGGAATGATGCCTGCGGCTTTCGCCAGGTTTCGCATCAGGGCCGGATTGACTCCGCCCGGAAGCGCCAGATATACCGCGGTCCAGTCGGCGTGTTTCTTCAGGACTGCCGCCGGTTTGCGCGTTCCGTAATAATAAGCCAGGACTTGAACGTCCGGCGTGATCCCGATCTCGAATTCCGGGCCGACGCCTTCGCTGTAGGTAAACGGATTGTCGCCGAACAGGGAATCCTTGGGCAATACGGAGTCGTAACGCTGCAGCACCAGTTTCCGGGAATTCATTTTGATGTCGAGCCCGGTCAGGCGGCGGATGTTGTTTTCGAAGCCGCCGGGGGCGACTCTGCCGCTGTCGGAAATGAAGACCAGCACGTTGCCGTCTTTCTGCAGATTCTTTTTCACATAGGAAATTTCAGCGGTCGAGATGGCGGAAGCCGACAGGAATACATTGATCTTATACGCGGGCCGCTTCGGGTGCGTCAAATCGGACAGCAGGTAATACTCGCAGCTCATCCCGCTGCGGGCCAGCGCGTAACGTGGTCCGTTGGTGTGATGGATTCGATAGACCTTGCCGAAATTGTTCCGGCTTCCAAGGTAATAATCCATCCTTTCGTCGGCGAAAACGCCGATTTGCGCATGATCCTCCGGCATGGGACGGACGGCGCAGTCGCGGGCGGCCAGGGTCATTTCGCGGATGGCGCGCATGAAGCCGGGGTGGCTCCAGGCGTTGCCGCTGAGGGCGAAAATCCATGCCCCCTGTCCGAGTGCCAGCGCCGCGCTCATGTCGCGTTCCAGAATGGCGGCATGCTCTTCGAATCCGTCGGTGGCGCCGATTCCATTCTTATCAAGCCCCCGGACACGGATAAAACTGTACTCCGTGCGGTAATCGAGTTCCTGCAGGTGGAATTTGCCATGCAGCCCGATCGAAGCGGAGGAGCCGTTGCCTCCGGATGCCCCCGGACGGCGCTCCACACCGTAGGAGTTACAGCTGACGATACCGTCGATAAACGGCGAACGGTACAGGTCAGCCGCGGCGCTCTTGCCTAACGGAATACCATATATGTCGTTGTAATATACGGAAACCAGCGCCGGGCGTCCGATTCCTTCCTTGAACGACCGGGCGAAATGTTCCAGCATGCGGACCGCCGACAGATTCCAGAAACGGTTCACGTCGATGATCCGGCGGTCTTCGGGGTGCTCCGGCGATAAAAAGGAATTGCTTGATTCCCGGTCGGATTCGGAAGGGGTTTCAACCGTATCGAAGTTCAGTTTCTCATCTCCCCAGGCTGTTGCCAGCTTGAGGGAGTCGTTATCATAGACTTCACGCAGGTATTCCCGCAGGGCATTGCGAAAATTGACGGAGTGATCCCAGTGAATCCGGTTTCCCTGTGCGAAAAACTGCCCGTCCTGCCCGCCGATCAGATGGACGCCGACGACAATTTTTCCCGTCGGATCGGTGGCGAGAAATCGCCCCAGGTCGTGGATCGCCTTGCCCATTTCCCGCAGGTAGTCGGGGGAACAGTAGGAAACCGCAAAGGTATTGGACCATTGTCCGGGGATGATTTTACCGTTCCGGTCCAGCCATGCCGCTTGCGGATATTTTCGGAAAAACCAGGAGCCGGGGTCGCACGACAGGTAAAGCAGGACTTTGGCGTCGGGCACGCATTGAACGAGAGTCCGCAGTTGATTTCGCAGGACCTCGAAGTCATATTTCCCGAAATCGTGCCACAGCGGTTTCATCCGTTTATCCGGCAGGCTCATGTTGGCGATGAACCATTGCAGGGGGACGCCGTTCTCGAAAAAGTCGCGGGCCCCGCCTTTTCGCGGATCGCTGACCAGTGGATTGTGATTGAAGCCGAAAAGCGGAGTTATTTGTCCGTCAATCTGGAGTTGGGGGATGCGTCCGCCGATCATTTTCAACACGGGCCGGACCGCCGCGCGCGCCGCCAACAGGGATTCGGCTTTCGTCGCGCTGATGACGACTTCCTGCCGGTCTTTTTCTATTTCGGGACCGTTCTGTGGAAAACTCGGGGGACATTTCTGCAATACCATGCTATCGACGACGATTTCACCGGCAGGGCCCCCCATGGCGACTTTAAGCCTTGTCGGCATATCTTCGGTTCCGGACGGCGTTTTGAAAATAGTTTTGATGTAGCGGCGTTTGCCGTCAATGATGACCGGATTGATGTTACGGAGCTGATAAATTCGGGATTTGCCGCTTGGTTGTTCCATTTCCGCCCATATAAATAAGGCAGTGTCGAACCCGCCTTGCCGGGGCGTATAGAATCCGCCGAGCTGATATTCGGTATTCGGCGCGAGGAGGACGGTTTTTGTGGTGGAGACGAGCAGGACTCCGGTGTTTGAACTTTTCCGCAGGAGGAGCTGGCCGTTCTGCATGGAGATTTGGCCGATGCCGTTTGGGACGGTGTTGCCCAGGCGGTTGCCGAAATGTCCATCGATACCGCGGTCGCCGTTCACCGGCATGATTCCCGATTTCTGCTCCGAAGTCCAGTCTTTTCCGAAAACCGGCGCGAGATTTCCTTGAAACGGCGACACGGTGACCGCGGTGCGCAGAACCGCCGGGAACTCAATATCCAGTTTGCCGTCAGCTTTCGCGGTGAAGGCGGCTCCATACTGGTAAGTGCTTTCAGCCCAATATTGTTGACCGGATCGAATCGTAAAATTTTTCGGACAAACGCTTAATTGGAGCGGTTGATTCGGCGATTCAACGGCGAAATGATAATATTCCGGCGTATCTTTGACCTCGGTCGGTGTTGCCGCGCCGCAGAGGATGCACAGAAGAGAAAGGGACAGAACGATGGGTTTTTTCATGTCGGACTCCTGTCAGTTGATCCGGCCGCCGTTGGAAAAATAATCGCCGAACCGTAATTTGAGCTGGGCTCCCATATCGGTGAACGGAGGAAAGATCGGCGCACTTGCGGTATGGCCGTCTCCGAACAGAATATTGAGCTGATTCTGGTGGCGCGGATGCGGATTGCCTGTGTCCGCGCTGGGACTGGAGGAGTAGAACGCTTTGGTCCGGTAACATCCTTTTTCGGTATTGCCGCGCAGGCAACTGTCGAGAGTGACGAACATTTGCGAGAGGTATTTGAATTCGGTGATCCTGGCCTGTTCCTTGTCGCCGGATGTGCTGTTGACGCCGAGGCGGCTGCCGAAATGCTCATAGTTGTATCCGTAACCGGGGAAGGGAAGGCCGCGGCCGTTGCCGTAACGCGGTGCTCCGCTGCCGACATATGTGGTCTGGTCGGCGGCGGGGAGGGCCGGGCATTCAAATACATTCAGGGGGGTGTATTTGGGGACAATCAGGGTGTTCGTCCAGTAACCGATGCCGGCCATGTAATATTGCGGATTGTATTCTCCGTTGTCCGCCTGGTAGGACATGATGCCAAGCCCGATCTGTTTCTGCTGGTTCAGGCAATAGGCCGAACGGCTTTTGGCGCGGGCACTGTTCAGGGCCGGCAGCAGCATGGCGGCAAGAATCGCTATGATAGCTATAACCACCAGGAGTTCGATAAGTGTGAAAGTTTTTCTTTTCATATGTGTTATTCTCCTTTGTTGGGATCTGATGATTTGCGGATAATTAATTGTGAAGCTAATGAGTGCCTGCGGACATCACAGGGGCTTTTGATTTGTTCCATAAGCAGTTCCACGCAGCCGGACGCCAACAGGTTCAGGCGCGGATTTATCGTTGTCAGAACGGGTTCCTCCCGTATGAATAAACGGCTTTCTTCGATATTGTCGTAACCGGCTATGGCAATTTTGCCGCCCGGCTCATAGCCCATGTCGCGCAAAAAGAAGTATGCGCCGCGCGCCATGAAGTCATTGCTCATGATCCAGGTGTCGTAATGCTTCAGCCGGTCCCAGTTCTCGCGCACGGCCAGATACGTGTTCAGGGTTTGTTCTCCCCTCATGGATTTTCGGGGAAGCAGATAAATGTCGGATGGCTCCAGGTTGAAGAATGACTTCATATTTTCCAGGCATTGTTCCATGCGGAAAAGACAGGTGCTGCCGACGCCGATGAACGCGGCTTTGCGCCGCCCCTGCTTTTTCAGGTGGGAAAACAACTCCGTGTAGGCCTTGTCGTTATCCACATAAATGGAGGTGACCGGGAGTTCCGGCACCGGGTCGGACGGCATCGAAAACGCCACGACCGGGAACTTGTGCGTGGCCAGTTCCTGCAGGGTCAACTTTCCAGCGATCATGGACGCCAGGACGAACCCGTCCACCCTGCTGGTATAGAAAATCTGGGCGATCTGACGGTCGATCTCCTCCAGATCATCCGAAACAATCGGCAGGATGGACATGGTGTAGTTCGATTTGCCCAACTCATGCGACAACCCGGAAATGAATTGGCTGAAGGTCGGAGAATTGACCGTGGATTCCACGTCGGGGGCGATCATCCCGATCGTGTACGTTTTTCCCGAGGCCAGGGCGCGGGCGGAGAATTTCGGACGGTACTGGTACTTGTCGCAGAGCGCCATGATCCGTTCGCGCGCCGCCGGCTTCACCTTGTTGTAATAACGGGGGTCCAGCGCCCGCGACACCGTCGCGGTCGAGTATCCGGTTTTCTCCGATATTTCTTTTATGGACAGCATTCTTTCTTATTCCGTTGGATTGAAATGTAACCGCTTACATTTATATAATAACGGCTCCCGTGCCATTTGTCAATCTTCTTTCGTCAAATAATCGGAAAAATCTTTGATCGCACGTCAGGAGCGGACGGTCCCGACCGGGAACTCCCCGTATTCGGAAACGGTCATTTCCAGTCCCTCCGGAACGTGGACCCGGATATTGAGCCGGTTATTGCTGCCGAGGCGCCATGAGACTTCGATCTCGCCATGCGGGGTCGGCACCGATCCCGAAGCGTGGGTCAGGTGTCCCGGGTAGATCTTCAACTCGAATTTTTTGAACCCCGGCTCCAACGGTTTGACCCCCAGCAGGAATGCGCCGCTGTAATACGGCATGGCGCTGCTCCAGGCGTGGCACAGGCTGCCGGCATTGCTGAAATCGCGTCCGGCGAACTCGGTTTCCCACAGCGAAGTGGCCCCGGACAGCACCGGCACTGAAAATTCCGACATCAGGAAACGGTCCATATGGGTACGGGCTTCCGGACCGGCCTCCATCATGGCGTTGATCATGTAAAACAGCGAACTGTAGGTGAGCTTGCAGAGTTTGCCGGAGAAAACGGTTTCCAGCAGTTTTCGGATTTTTCCCTCCGGGACCAGGCGGTTGTAGAGCATCAGCATCTGGATCAGTTCGTAACGGGTATCGTCTTCCGTGAGAGTGGTCCGGTAAGCGCCGGAGGCCGGATCGAAGAACAGTTCTTCGCAGGCGCGGCCGATTTCGGCGGCATGGGCCTCCAATATGTTGGCCCGGTCGTGATTGCCGGACAGCCTGTGCATATAGGCGGCGGAACGCAGCGCTTCCAACAGGTAAATGGCATAGGGGCTTTGCGGGAAATCATCGACGGTGGAGAGGTTGCCGCGCCATTCGTAGAAGTTCCAGACGCCGCTGTGTTCGGGGGTGGCGGAGACGTGGAAACCATCGCTCCGGCGCGCCAGCGCCTTGTCCAGAATTTCATCGACCAACTTCATGTGTTTGGCGAAAAGCCGGTCGGAACCGCTGAACAGCCAATGTTCGCGCAACTCGGAAATCCAGACGAAGGTGAACGCCGGGATCGCCAGTTTGTGATCGCCGGGGGCGGTCAGCCGCAGATAACCGTCGCCGCGGTACGAGCCGGCCAGCAGGTCCAGCGAAGCCGCCGCGAAATCATAATTGCCCCACACGTAATAGCCGTAATGAATCTGGTTGCGCGAATCATAGGCGTACAGGCCCTGTTCGCGCCACGGACAGTCCTCGTAGTGCTCATGCATGCAGAGTTTCAGCGTATCCACCGAAACCCGGTTGATTTGCGCCAGCAATCCGTCCTCGGTATCGAACGCGGCCTGATTGCCCAGCGGCAGTTCCAGCGGCACGATCCCCGCGTACTGAACCGCGACCCGTCCCGGGCCGAAATTCGTGATATGGAGCTCGAGGTAACGCGCTCCGATGCGGCGGTGCGTATAGATGAATTGATTGCGTCCTTCGCGGCAGATGTAACGGTCCGCGAAATTTCGTCCGCCCGGCGCGGCGCTGCAGCGCCCGTCGTTCAGGTGTTCGCCGTGGGCGATATCAATGACGGTACCGGCGGGCGCGGTGATGGTGATCATGGGCCAGCCGACGGTTTCCCGCCCGAAATCCGCGATCAGGTAACAGCCGTCGGGCAGACCGTCGGACGGCAGTTCACGGAACAGGACTTCCGTCGAACCGTCCGGCCGCAACTGAACGGCGGTACGGGAGTAAGCGTCTCCGGCACGGCACGGCGGCATGGCTTCGAATAATTCTTCAGGCGGCAACGGGCGCAGATAATCATGCGCACAGGCAATGGCGGCGGTGTTGTCGGGGGTGGTCCGGCGGAGCAGTCCGTGCTGACAGAGTTCCACGACGGGGGAGGGGAGCTCCGATAGTTCCGGCACCGGGCGTTCTTTCAGGGGACGCCAGAGGAATTGGTTGGGGTAGACGCAGGCGTTGTGCCAGGCGGAGGGCGGCGGCAGTTCGGGACGCGCGTCGTGCTCGAACGTATAACCAAGTTGCGGGCTGACCTTGCATTCAAGCCCGGAACGGTAGTTCGGATCGGGCAGGGCCAGCCAGTCGGCGCCGGTGGCGGTCAGAATTTTGCCCTCGCTGAATACCACCGCTTTCAGGCAGGGCTTGCCGGGACGGCTGGTCAGGAACGATTCGCCGAGGAAATGGACGGATATCAGAATGGTATTTTCGCCGTGCTTGAGCATGGAGGTGATGTCGGCGGCGCTGTAAGTCTTGTCATACGGGTAGTCGCTGAACTGGGTGATCGGAATCCGGGCGCCGTTCACATATACCGAATACGTGGTATCCGCGCTGATTTGGAGGACGGCTGCGGAAATGCCGTCGGCATTGAAGGTTTTGCGAAAAAGATAATAACGGTCCTTGCCGGAAGATTCCGGTGAACCCCAGATCCATTCAGCCTGTTCAATCATAATTCAACCTATGGTTTGATTTTTATATAAATGTGGTTTGATCAATATTCGGACGGGGAGGAATTCACCGGCGGCGGAGTTCTCCAGATAATGCATCAGGGCATCGACTACTTCCGCCGTGCCGCTGCTCAGCACGGAAACCGCGGGAGCGCAGCGCATCCAGTCGCCGGAACCGTTGAAACTCAAAATTTTGAATTGTTCCGGGATGCCGCCGAGTTGGTAGGCCGGGGCGGTAAACTCGTCGGAAAGGATGAAAATACCGTCGCAGGCGCGTTCCCGCGCATCAATCAGACTGGCGGCGCAGACCGGGATTTTACGGACGATTTCGCCCGGCGGAAAGGGGTAACTGAGAATTCGGCCCCCGCACTGCTGGAACCGGTCGGCGAATCCCTGGCGGCGCTTGTTAAAAATTGGATGGTCGAATCCTCCGCAGACGGCGGCTTTGCGGCAGCCGGAGTTCCACAGCGTTTCAGCGGCGGCGGTGCCGACGGCGTAATTATCCAATGCGACGGCGTTTCGGAATCGTTCGAGATAAGGGTCCGAGAGAGCGACAATGCATTTGTGAGTCTGGATGGATTGCAGGTAATGGAGGAACGGTTCGCAGTCGATAATGGCCAGCAGGATGATTTCCGACTCATCGGCGGCGGCTTTCAGTTCTTCGAAACTGGTCCGGTGATTTACCTGAAACAGCCTGAAATCGGCGGCGGCGCTTTTCAGCCGGGGTTCGAGTTTCAGCCACAGCCGTTCAAATGCCGGGGGCATGATGATCTGCCCCTGGCCGCTGACAAAATAGGTGATTCGCCCGCAGGCGGAGAGCGGACGGGCATGCAGAATGTGGGTCTGGTGTCCGTCGCGGCGGATCAGGCCGTTTGTTTCGGCTTCGGCCAGGACTTTGCGGATGGTCATGCGGCTGGCGGCGAACTGTTCGGTCAGCGTCCTTTCCGGCGGGACCAGAAAAACGTGGTTGTTGATCTGTTTGCGGCAGAACCGTTCGAACTCGGCATAGATGTCCGTATATTTGCGATAAGTGCGCTTACGCATGATAAAGTTCCTGTTAATCTGATAAATATACAATTTGGTCTATTTTTTGCAAGCGGAAAACTGGGGAAAACGACAAACTTTCGGCAAAGTTTTTCTCCCTGTGCGGAAACAAAACATCAAAGCCGGATTTAAATAAGCTACCGTTCTTCCAACAAAGAATCAGCACCAAAAAATCATTGTCAGTGTTGTTTGCTGTCAACACTGACAATGTATATGTAATATAACTGTATTTTGGAGGAATTCAAGGCGATATGTGAGTGAAATCGGCGAATCGTTCCTGACCAGCCGTCCCGGCAAGCCCTGCCTGAAAATTGATGAATTCAGGACGATATGGAAATATAGGTTTATAACAAATTCGGAGTATGGCCTCAAGCCAAATATCAGTCTCCCAGCAAAGAATCGGTCTTCTTGAAAAGAATCGTAACCAAAAAACTCATTGTCGGTGATGTTTGCTGTCATCACCGACAATGCATCTGTAATATAACCGTATTTTTAACAGAATCAAGGACGTATTGCAGAAAAGTTCATCCCTTCTTTTTATTTGCTTTGGATTGAAAAACGCATTTGCCGGGGGTATAATCTACGTATAAATACCTGACAGGAGGTGTGCTATGCAGGAATTGCCGCTGGAGAGAGCATTCATGCTGATTGAGCCGGGTCCGGTCGTATTGGTCACTGTGGCGGACGGACGGAAACGCAATGTCATGACGATTTCGTGGCACATGGTGCTGGATTTTACGCCGCGTTTTGCGCTGAAAACAGGGGATTGGAACTGGTCGTTTTCCATGCTGATGAAAACCCGCGAATGCGTGCTCGCCATTCCCGCGGTCGACCTGTCCCGCAAGGTGGTCGAGGTCGGCAGTTGTTCCGGGGCGGATACCGATAAATTCGCCCGGTTCGGGTTGACTCCGGTCAAAGGCAAGTCTGTCAAAGCCCCCCTGATTGCCGAATGCCTGGCCAATATTGAATGCCGGGTGGTCGATTATGTGGAGGCGCATGGAATCGTTGTGCTGGACGGGGTTCAGGCGTGGATCGACGCGGAACGCAAAGAACGCCGGATGTTTCACGCCGTTGGCGACGGCACGTTCGTGGTCGACGGCAGGACCATTGATCATCGGAAGATTATGGAGGCCAAACTGCCCCCCGGCGTGTAGGTATTGCCCGAAAAATGAAGAGCGCGGCTTGACAAATTTTCAAACAAGTTTATATTTAGTAAACAAACAAGTAAACAAGAGGGCGGCTCATGTATGATGCAGCAGTAATCGGTGCAGGCGTTTCGGGCGTGTCGACAGCGTGGCAGTTGTCACATTACGAGCTGAAAATCGCGCTGCTGGAAAAATGCGCGGATGTGGGATTCGGCGTCTCCAAGGCCAATTCCGGGATCGTTCACGGCGGTTTTCATCATCCGGTCAGCACCTTGAAAGCGCGGTTGGAGGTTCGCGGCAATCTGATGTTTGAAAAACTCCAGTACGAGCTTGGATTCCCATTCCGGCGCGACGGCATCCTGGTGGTGGCGTTTACGCCCGAAGAAATGGTGACGGTGCAGAAATTGTACGCGCAGGGTCTGGCCAATGGCGTGCGCAACCTTGAAATGTGCGGGCGCGACCGTCTGCTTCAGCTGGAACCCAAACTGAATCACGAGGTCGTGGGCGGATTTTTCGCGCCGGGCGGCGGCACCATCGAACCGTACCGTTATGTGTTCAGCATGGTGGAGTCGGCCCGGAAAAACGGGGTGGAACTGCATTGCGATTTCAAGGTGGCAAGCGGCGAATTCGATGGTTCGCACTGGACGTTGACCTCGGCCACCGGCGAGAAAATCAAGGCGCGCTACGTGGTGAATGCCGCCGGGCTCTTCGCCGATGAAATTTCGCGCAACTGCGGGGCCGAGGAGTTCAAGATCATCCCGCGCAAAGGCGAGGAATATTTGCTGGACCGCGAAAGCCCGGCCCGTCCGAAGCGGGTCATTTTTCCGGTCCCCACCAAAACCTCGAAAGGGGTGCTGGTGATTCCGACCGCCGAGGGCACCACAATGATCGGTCCCACCGCCGAACTGACCGAGGACAAGGATGATGTTTCCACCAGCGCTGACCGCATGAAACAGATTGTGGCGCAGGTGCGGCAGATGGTGGACGGGATTTCGGCACGGGACATTATTACCTCGTTCGCGGGACTGCGGCCGGTGCTGGAATCGGAAGATTTTTACATTGAATTATCGAAAAAAGTGCCGAATTTTGTTCAGGTGGCGGGGATTCAGTCGCCGGGGCTGACGGCGTCGCCGGCGATCGGCGAATACGTCAAGGATATTTTGAGGGACGCCGGGCTGAAAATGATGGAAAAGGGCGGCGATTACACATTGCCGCACCGTCACGAAATTCGCCACGAGACCCCGGAGTCGCTGGACGCCCTGCATGAGAAAGATCCGCGCTGGACCCATGTGGTCTGCCGTTGCGAGAATATTTCCGAGGCGGAAATCATCGAGGCGATCCGGCACGGGCACACGACGCTGGACGGCATTAAATTCTACACCCGTGCCGGGATGGGGCGTTGTCAGGGCGGGTTCTGCTCGTCGCGGATCATGATGATCGTAAGCCGCGAGACCGGCATACCGATGGAACAACTGACCAAGAAAGGGGGCGGCAGCCGCCTCCTCTCCGGCAAACTGGGGAGCGTGAGCGTAAAATGATTCATGACCAGAAATGCGATGTGGCCGTGATCGGGGCCGGGGCCGCCGGGCTTGCGGCCGGGACCGAATGCGCCGCCAACGGATTTCCCACCGTTGTCATCGACCGGGAAACATTGGCGGGCGGAATCCTGCGCCAGTGCATTCACAACGGTTTCGGGCTTCAATATTTCAAGGAAGAACTGACCGGGCCGGAATATGCTACCCGGGTGGTGGACGCCGCCGTCGAAGCGGGCGTCGAACTCAAACTGAACACCACGGTTTCAACGGTCGAACGGAACTCTGACGGGATGTTCGAATTGCTGCTGCTGTCGCCGGAGGACGGCGTGAGCCGGATTCAGGCGCGGGCGGTCATGCTGGCAATGGGATGCCGGGAGCGCAATCGCGGCAATATCGCCACGCCGGGTACCCGTCCCGCCGGGATTTTCACGGCGGGGGCGGCGCAACGGTTGTTGAATATCGAAGGAATGCTGCCGGGACGTCGCGCGGTGGTGGTGGGCTCGGGCGACATCGGGTTGATCATGGCGCGGCGGCTCACCTGGTGCGGGGTCGAGGTAAAGGCGGTGATCGAAATCATGCCGTATCCCTCCGGGCTGACCCGCAACGTGGTCCAGTGCCTGCATGATTTCGACATCCCGTTATATCTTGAACACGCCGTCACCAATATTTTCGGGCGCGAACGGGTGGAGGGCATCGAAGCGGCTCCGTTGAAAGACGGCGTACCGCAGTTGAATGAAAAGTTCGCCATTGACTGCGATACGATCCTTTTTTCGGTGGGACTGCTGCCGGAAAATGAATTGTCGCATCGGCTTGGGGTTGAAATCAACCCGGCCACTGGCGGTGCGGTTGTCGACGGCGACCTTCAGACCACGGTGCCGGGCGTTTTCGCGGGGGGCAATGTCCTCCACGTCCACGATCTGGTCGATTTCGTGTCCGGCGAGGCGGGACGGGCGGCCCGCGGGATTATCCGTTACCTGAAGGGTGAAGCGGCCCCGACCGGTTGCCGGGCGACGGCGGGCGCGAACCTGAAGTACGCGGTTCCGAATTATTTCGCGCCCGGTGTGAAAACGGAATTTTCGTTCCGTCCGCTGATCGTCAGCGACCGCGCGGTCCTGCAGGCGGAACAGAACGGTTCTGTCATCTGGAGCAAGGATTTGAGATTTGTCCGTCCCGCCGAAATGCTGACCGTGGAACTGGAGGCAGGCGAGGGCGAATTACTTTTTAATTTACAGCACAAGGAGTAGAAAATGGCGGTTATCACAATCGTCGGAGCGGGTATGATGGGTTCGGCCATGAGCTGTCCGGCCCGCGACAACCAACACGAAGTACGCCTGGTCGGGACTCCGCTCGACCATGAAATCATTGATTGCGCCGCGAAAGACGGCTTTCATATCACCATGAACCGGCAGTTGCCCGCCGGTATCCAATATTATCAGGTGAAGGATTTGGAACAGGCGCTGGCAGGGGCCGACCTGGTCATCAACGGCGTCAGCAGTTTCGGCGTGGAGTGGTTCGCCGAAACGGTACTGCCGGTACTGCCGCCGGTCCCGGTGCTGGCCGTGACCAAGGGGTTGATCAACAACCCGGACGGTTCGCTGTTGACCTATCCGCATTATTTCAAGGCGCGCCGCCCCGACCGTTCGTTCAACGCCATCGGCGGTCCGTGCACGTCCTACGAATTGGCGGACCGTCACCAGACGATGGTTTATTTCTGCGGCGAGGATATCAGCGAACTCCAATGGATCAAGAGTCTGCTGGCGACGGCTTACTATCACATCACCCCCAGTACCGACGTGCTCGGCGTGGAGGGATGCGTGGCGATGAAAAACGCATTCGCGGTGGCGGTGTCGATTGCCATCGGCCTGGCGGAGAAACTTGAGGGCGAAAACGCCTACATGTACAACCCGCAGGCGGCGCTATTTGGTCAGAGCCTGCGCGAAATGGCGCGGGTGGTGCGGTTGCTGGGCGGCAACGCCGACCTGGCGGCGGGTATTCCCGGCGCGGGCGATTTGTTTGTGACCATTTTCGGCGGGCGCACCCGCAAGCTCGGCTATTTGCTGGGCAAGGGCTACCGTTACAGCGAAGCCCGCGAGGAACTGAAGGGCATCACCCTCGAATCGGTGGTCATCATTACCCGGGTGGCGAATGCCCTGCGGATTCTGGCGCGGGCGGAAAAGGTGGACCTGCGCGACTTCGCGTTGCTGCTGCATCTGGACGATATTATCAACAACAACGCTCCGGCGGCGATCCCCTGGGAGGAACTGCAATGACCAAGCAACTGATTTGCCTGTCGTGTCCGGTCGGCTGTCATCTTGAGGCCGAACAGGACGAAAAAGGAGCCTGGCGCATCACCGGCAACAAATGTCCGCGCGGCGTTGTCTACGCACAGAATGAGCTGACCGACCCGCGGCGGATCGTTACCGCGGTGGTGCGTTCGGATTCGGAATCGATGCCGTTTATTCCGGTGCGGACGGACCAGCCGTTGCCGCGCCGCCTGGCTTCGAAGCTCCTGAACGAACTGTACGAAATGAACGTGAAAACGCCGGTGAAATGCGGCGAAACCCTGATTCGGGATTTCGACGGCACCGGAATCAATGTCATATTTTCCTGCAACTCCAATGAATGAGGCTGAACGATGAGTGTGAAAATTGTCGCACACCGGGGCGAATCGATCATGGCGCCCGAAAACACGCTGGAAGCGTTCGCGCTGGCATGGGCTCGCGGCGCCAGGGCGATCGAAGGGGACTTTCACCTGACGAAAGACGGGCATATCGTCTGCATGCATGACGCCAACACCCGCCGCACCACCGGCGTTGACGCTCCCATCTCGGAATTGACGCTGGCTGAAATCAAACGTTTCGATGCCGGTCTGTGGAAGGGCGAAGCGTGGCGTTACACCAGTGTGCCGACGTTGGACGAAGTGCTGGCGACCATGCCGGATTACGGCGAAATTTATATCGAACTGAAAAGCGTAGGGCCGATTGTCGGCGCGCTGAAATCGTGTTTCGCCCGCGCCGGGAAGCGCCCGGAACAGCTTACGTTCATTGCCTTCGACGAGGCGACCATTCGCGAAGTGAAGAAGTTATTTCCGGCTCACCGGGCGTATTGGCTGGCCGTATTGGGCGGCAAAGGGTTCACGCCGGAAGAGCTGGCGGCGAAGCTGGTCGAACTGGAAGTGGACGGGGTAGACCTCGGTTTCTGCGAAAAGGTGGACAAGAGTTATGTGGACGCCGTTCACGCGGCGGGCAAAACGTTTCATGTCTGGACCGTGGATGCCGCTTACCGGGCCCGTTATGCGGTCGAAATCGGGGTTGATTCGATCACGACCAACCGGGCGGCGGCCATAACCGAGGAGATCCGTTGATGGATTTGGTAAATGTCGCCCAGAAAATCCGCCTGCTGCGCCGTCAACAACAGTTAACGGTCGATCAACTGGCGGCGCGGAGCGGTTTGAGCAAAGGGTATATTTCGCGGGTGGAGAATTTCCGCACCAAGGCCTCATTGCGGGCGCTGAATCTGGTGGCGGCGGCGCTGGGGGTGGAGCTGATTGAACTTTTCCGCAGTGAAAACGCTTCGCCCGAATACGTGTTCGGCAGGATCGACGATGGGGAATTCATCGACCGCAACCAGGGAACCGAGTACGGAATGAAATATTTCGCGTTGGCGTTCAACAAAACCGACCGCCGGATGAACCCGTTTTTCATCGAATACCGCCCGTGTGAGCACGAACGGGAGTTGATGCAGCACGACAGCCAGGAATTTTTCATTGTGCTGGAGGGTGAACTCGACTACCGGATCGGCAGTACGGAGAACACTCGCCGGATGAAAAAAGGCGACACCGTTTATCTGGACGCCCGGATTCCGCACGGCGCGGTGTTGCCGAAAGGGTGCGAATACGCTTCCGCCATGGCCATTTATTATTGATTTATGATACTATGCCAGGTCGTTGATGTTCCAGTGGAGGTTGTCGAGGACCGCCCGCATGGCGCGGATCGTGGGCTGGATCATGCCGTAGCGCGGATCGTAATGGTGAACCGCGAATAAAATGGAAGTGCCGAGAGTTGGGCCGAGAAAACGGTGCGGACGGCCGAATTTGCCGCTGCACAGGTGGATGAACGGCACTTTCAGTTTCCGTTTCAGGGTCATGGTGGTGCGGAACGCTTCGGCGAGTTCGTCCTCGGTATTAGCGGTGGTGACGATCTTGACCACGTCAGGGCCGCGCGACTCCAGTTCCAGCATGTGTTCGAGTACTTGTCCGGTGGTCAGCGGGCATTGCGTGTGGGAAGACATAACCACGTTCGTGCCTTTGGCATGAATCCGGGCGATCAATGCTTTCTGTTTCTCGATGGCCTTGGGATCATGGGTTATTTCCATGGGGGAGGGGGCGTAAAGATCGCCCATCACGTCGATCATCGAGGCGCCGGCGTCGGCGGCGGCCAGCAGGATTTCCTGCCGTGCGTCATCGTCCAGGTTCTGTTGGCGGTCGTTGCGGTAAAAGCAGAACATGAAAGGGAGCGCCACGGAGTCGATCACGGATTTCAACGACTCGACGTTGCGGAATTCCGGTTTCAGGTCATAGAGTTCGATAGCGATGCCCTGCGCACCGTCGAATTCGGCATTTTTCGCCTCGGCGATGAGTTCCTGCGGGGTTTGTCCGGCCATGATGCCGGTGACCACCGGATACGGTTTGCCCAGAAATGAAAATTTCATCGTTCTTCCCTTCGCATTATAGTTACAGATCAGACGCTGAATCTTTGACGGTCAACACCACTTTGCCGATGTTCTCGCAGCGGCGCAGAACGCCATGCGCCTGTTCGGCTTCTTGAAGCGGGAATACCGCATGAATATTGGTGACCAGTTTTCGCGCGGTGAAAAGCGGCCATAGTTTTTCCTGAAGCGCCTGCAGAATGGCGCTTTTCTCCTCCGGGGTCCGGCTGCGCAGAGTGCTGCCGATCAGGCGGAGGCGTTTGCGCCAGACGGTTTCGAGGTTGATCGTCGTTTCACTGCCGCCCATCGTGGCGATCATGATCCAGCGGCCGCCGAAAACCATATGGCGGAAGCATTCGCCCATTAATTTACCGCCGATGCAGTCCAGCGCCACTGTCGGCGGATGGGCTTCGATAACCGGGCGTATATCCTCGGTGCGATAGTCCAGCACATAGTCGGCGCCGAGATTGCGGACGAACTCCGCCTTTTCCGGTGAATCGATGGTAGTGATGACCTCGGCTCCCATTTGTTTGGCGAACTGGATCGCCGCCAGGCCGACGCCGCTGGCACCCGCCTGCATGTAAAAGACATCGCCCGGCTTCATGCCGCCGGCTTCCATCTGAAGATTCAGGTAAACCGTACTCCAGACTTCCGGGAGTGAGGCGGCTTCGATCATCGACAGTCCTTCGGGGATCGGGATAACCATTCCGGCGGGGGCTGTGACCCGTTCCGAATAGCCGCCGCCGCCCAGCAGAGCGCAGACTTTATCGCCCGGTTTGACCGCGGCATCGGCGGGGGCTTCCAATACCACCCCGGCGACTTCAAGGCCGCACCATTGCGGCCAGCCTTCCGGGGAGGCGTAACAGCCGTCTTTCTGCATCAGGTCGGCGCGATTGACCGCCGCGGCGTGGACTTCGATCAGGACTTCGTCGGCTTTTCGGACGGGGTCCGGCATTTCGCGCCAGGCAAAATGTAAATTTTCGTCAAGAATCATGGCTCGCATGTTTTATGGTCTCCAGGTTGTGTATCCGGCGGCGGCCAGGAGAACCTTCTGCACCAGATAATCGTGTTTGTAGTCGTAGGGGTTTTCCGCCTCGCCGCGAATGAGCTGTGCCAGGTGGAACAACTGCGCTTCGTAACGGTCGGCGATAACGCCGAAATCCAGCGTATGGGTTCCGGCTTCGTATTCTTCGTTGCCCTCGCGCAATACCAATTGCATTTGCAGCGGCTGACCGTCGAAGCGTTCCAGTGGACAGAGTGTCACCGAGCCTTTGGTGCCGCAGAGCTTGAAACGGCGGCGTTCGAGTCCTCCGGTTTCGCGGCTGCAAGCCCGGAGCGCGATGGTCGCATGATGGTATTCCAAAACCGCCAGACAATTGTTTTTGATGGCGTCGGGATCGCCCGGCGCGGATTTCAGAAACGGGGTGACGTTCTGCGGAGCGCCCAGCATGGCGACGATGAAATCAATCAGGTGACAACCGAGGTTGAACATGATTCCGCCCGGGAATTTGCCGAGGTATTCCTGATAAGGTTCGCCGCCGTAATCGTGACTCATGTTCGCCTGGGCTTCGAAAATCTCGCCGAGCCAGCCCCGGCGTATCGCTTTTATACACCACTGGATCGCGGGGTTGCCACGGAACATATAGCCCATCTGGAACGAGAGGCCGCGTTCTTCACAGCCCCGGCGCAGTTTGGCGAAGCGTTCGAGCTCCTCGCCGCCGGGCTTGTCCATGTGGATCGCGAGATTGCGTTCCATACAGCGGAACGCGGTGGGGATGAGTTCAAGGTTCGGGGTTTCGACCGTCACCGCCTGGAGTCCGGGTGTGTTGAAAAGTTCCGCCTCGGTCATGAAGCGGAGTCCTTCGTAGTAGGTCAATTTACCATCGACGAACTTTGGTGTGGATGAGGTTTCGCGGTCATCGACTACGCCGACGATTTCGAATATTTCCGGCATTTTTTTCAGCGTCAGAATTTTGCCGGAGGCGTGTTCATGGCAAATGCCGATCTGCCCGATTTTAATCTTTTTCATCAGAAGTTCCTTCCTTTCAGGTATGCATCCATCCGTTCCCAGACCGCGCTTGCGTCGGGCCAGACGGTATTTTTCGGTAGTGCGGTCAGTTCTTTTTCCAGCCCTTTCCGCAACGGCATGAAGTCCTGCTGTTTCAAACCGGTCACCCGCAGAACCTTGGAGTTGTCTACCACCCGCTGGAACAGCCTGTCATAAGCAAGCTGGTAGCGAGCGCCGGGGGAGCCTCCCATGATATTCAGATAGTCTTCGGTATCGGCCGTCACGTAATTCAGGCCGATGATTTCCTTGTAGTATTCCGCGATTTCGCCCCAGGTGTGATGTTCGGCGGTGGCGAGGGTGAAGTGTTCACAGCAGGCCGCCGGGTTGAGAATCAACCGGGAGAACATTTCGGCCACATCTCCGGCCCAGCTCATGGTCGCCTGTACCGGGAGCGCTTCCTTCGGCACCACCACCGGCAGGCCACGCATCGCCCTGGCTACGACCACGGGGGCTTCCAGCGTGACCAGTTGGAAACGCCGTTTGGAATAAGTGATGGCCGGTCGGACAATCGTCCAGTTGCGGTATTTCGAGCTGCGGAGAATGTCTTCCTGACGCGCTTTGAACAGGGAATAATCTTCGGTGGCCAGGAAATCCCTGTCGGTCGAGGCGTCGAGCAGACGGGGTGTGTTTTCCGTGATCGGAATATCGCCGCCGTCATAAATACGGTAGGTGGACAGAAAAATATAATGTTCGGTGTTTTGGAGGAGGAGCTCGTATCGCTCCTTGAACTGCGTTGTGCCATAGAGCATGAAATCGACGATGACATCGAATCTTTCTTTCAGGATTTCCTTCAAAACCCCATCGTCCTTCGCGTTCGCATTCACATAGCTGACGCGCGGATAGTCCGACACGACATCGTCCAGGGACACTACCCGGACCTCATATCCCAACGAGGCAAGTTTGGGCACCAGATACACGCCCATGGCACCGGTGCCTCCGAGCACCAGAGCTTTTCGCCCGTTTGATTTGACTGCTGTACTGTTCATGATGGTTTTCCCTTTTCATTAATAGAACGCCTGTTGTGTGCTGTGATAAAATTATACTGTCATTTCGCCGCCGCGGCAACCCCTGTTCTCGACGAATCATGAAAAGATCGATGAAAAAATCATTGAATTTCAACAAGTATTGGGTTATATTGGAAATGAATCAATTTTTATGGAGGACTTTGCAATGAAATTGCAGGAAATCGCCCGGCTGGCCGGGGTGTCACCCGCAACGGTGTCGCGGGTGTTCAGCCATCACCCGAGCATCCGCCCCGAGACCAAGCAGCGTGTGCTCGACGTCATGGCCGAGCTGCAGTACAAGCCCAATCGGGCGGCGCGGGTGTTCAGTCATCATCCGAACGTGCGCAGCGAAATCCGGGAGCATGTCTTCGCCATCGCCAAACAATACGGCTACCATCCGCGGCTGTCCACCAAACAGCGCAATGTGGTGATCATGGTACCCGAGGATCAGATTTACCCGATTCGGAACTGTCTGGAAATGGTGATGATGGCGCTGACCCTGGTCCTGCCGAAACGCGGTTTCCGCATCGAAATCCTGCCGCTGGACAATCTGGAACGCCTCGACAGCATTCAGTTCTGCGGAGCCGTGGCGATCGGCGCGGAACCGGAAACATTTCGGAAATGGGGGGACCGCTTCACTGCGCCGCTGGTGCTGGTGGACCGTGACGCGCCTCCGCATTCGCCGGGTGTGTACTCGGTGCGTTCCGACGAAGCGCAAGGCATGGACATCGCCATTGCTCATCTTGCCGAACGCGGCTGCCGCAAGGTCGGGTGTATCATCTACGGCGCGCCGGGAAGCGGCAATGCCGACATCCGCCTCAGCGCGGTCATGAAAGCCTTGAAAAAACGGAAACTGCCGGCTTCGCTCAATCTGATTCATATCTGCAACGACGAGAAATATGTGGAGAATATCGGCAAACTGCTCCGGCTCGGCATCGACGGATTGTTCTGTCCGGGCGGGAATGCGGGGATTGTGGCGGCGTATGCGCTGTCGCTTTTCAACCGGCGTGTACCAGACGACGTTTCGCTGATCGCCTCCGAACACAAATTGTTCTCTCATTACGCGACGCCTCCGCAGACGACGATCACCCAGGACCATATCGGGCTGGCGGAAATCGCGGCGGATATCATCGAATCATTCCCCGAAAAACCGTCCAGGACGCAATGTTCGGTATTGCCCTACAGCCTGATCGTCCGCGACAGCGTCAGGCAGTCCGAGGCTTGAAAATCCCGGATCGGCCCTTGTAAAATTTCCGGGAAATGATATAATATCTGAAATATACTATGAAGGAAATTCATTGACCATGAACAATAAATCCTGGCCGGCAGGCATAGAAAAAATCTCATATCCGAGTTCAATCGATCATTCATTGCAGAACAGCATGTTCTATAACCCGGGCGGACGGAAAATGCCGCTGCTGATCGCCCTCCACACCTGGAGCGCCGGTTACAACCAGCCGAATTGCGAATATGCGGAATGGTGCGTGGCCAAAGGCTGGGCTTTCATGCATCCCGATTTCCGGGGATTCAACGACAAACCGGAAGCCACTGGCTCGGACCTGGTGGTGGCGGATATCGTCAGTGCCGTCGAATACGCCCGCGGTGTCGCGGACATTGACCCCGAACGCATTTACCTGATGGGGTGCTCCGGCGGTGGTTATGCGTCGCTGTTGCTGGCGGGCAGGCATCCTGAAATCTGGGCGGGGGTTTCCGCCTGGGTTCCGATTTTCGACCTGGCGATGTGGCACCGGGACTGCACGGTTCGCGGAAACGGTTACGACAAACATATGGAACTCTCCTGCGGCGGAGCGCCGGGAAGCGGCGCCGCCGTCGATGCCGAATACCGCAGACGTTCCGCCCGTACCTGGCTGGCGAATGCGAAAAATGTGCCGCTGGACATCAATGCCGGTATCGTCGACGGTCACAGGGGATCGGTCCCGATCCGGCATACGTTGAATGCCTACAACCTGTTGGCCGCGCCCGCGGACCGGGTGGCGGAGGCGGATATCGAATACATGACCGCCAAGGCGGAAGTTCCTGCCGCCCTGCGTGATCCGGTGTTGAACGATTCGCTGTACGGACAGATGCCGCCGCTTTTTCGTAAAATCTCCGGCGATGTCCGGGTGACGATTTTCGACGGGGGGCATTCGGTGGTTTATCCGGCGGGGCTGGCCTGGCTGGAACAGCAGAGGAAAGGAAAGCCGGCCGTGTGGCAAATTGAAGCCACCGAGGTGTTGTCCGGCTCTGAAGGGGCAGAGGTTGCCCGGTAAAAGCGGCATCAAACACCGCCTTGGATACCTTTCGGGAATTGATCGGATACCACTTCGAGTTCTTTTGTAATTCATTTGACATTTGCGGAAAATTTGTTATATTACCATATGCTATTGTCAGTTGCAGGAGCATAATGCAACTGACAATAGTTTTTCAGGTATTTCGGAGAAGGGAAGGGGTTGGTTTTGCTGTCCGGCATTTGTCGTCGTCTTACGGGGAATTCAAGGCAAGAGCGCTAATTCCAGAAAAAAATGATTCCCGAAGTTGGTTTTCTCGATTTCGTGTATTATATTTGAGAAAACAACCAAATCGGGAGGAATATTTTGATGCGACTTTGGCATATTACGATCTGCGCCGCGATCTTGTTTTTACTGGGGGGCTGTGAAAAAGAAACCCCGCCGCCGCCACCGACCGTTGTCACCGTGAGCCCCGTCATATCCGGAGTGATTACACCCCGCCTGCAATTGATCGGGCAGGTCATGGCGCAAAATACCGTGGACCTGGTCGCCCGGGTCAAGGGATTTCTGCAAAAAAAGAATTTCGATGAAGGCGACCTGGTCAAAAAGGGGACGGTTCTTTATGAAATCGAGCCGCAGCAATATCAGGCCGATTTACAGACTGCCCAGGCGAACTACGAGAAGGCTCTGGCCGTTCAGAAAAACGCCGATTCCGACTATGCCCGGCAGGAATCCCTGTACAAAGGGGATGCCGTTTCCGAGCGTGTCCGCGATGAGGCGCTGGCCCGTAAAATGGAGGCCGCGGCCCAGGTGCTGGGCGCCCTGGCCGCCATCGAAAATGCAAAACTGCAATTAAGTTATACGAAAATTCCGGCGCCGTTTGACGGGCGGGTCGGGCTGGTGAAATATAATCTCGGCAATGTCGTCAGTGCGGAAAGCGGTCCGTTGCTGACCATTGTGAGCATTGATCCGATGGATGTGGAGTTTTCCATCAACGAGGTGTCATTGCTGAAGATCAAGCAGACGGTCGGAATCGACAAACCGGTCAGTGATCTTGTCCGCGTGACGTTGCTTTTTCAGGACGGCATGGCCTATGACGAGGAGGGGGAAATCACCAAACGCGACAACCGGGTCAATCCGAATACCGGGATGCTGAAAGTGAAAGCGACCTTCAACAACCCCAAACAAATCTTGATGGACGGTATGTATGTGAAAGTCCAGTTGGAGCCGTTGAAGGCTCCGGAGACTTTGATTATCCCGCGCCTGGCGGTACAGGAAAGCCAGGGGTCGAAATATGTTATGGTCGTGGATAAGGACAATACGGTCAGCCGCCGTTTCGTCCAGCTGGGTTATAACGACGATGTGTTTGTCCAGGTAAAAAACGGACTGAAGAAGGGGGAAACAATCGTTATCGAAGGTGTCCAGAAAATTCGTCAGAACAGCAAAATCGCCCCGAAGACGGATGAAAATTACACCTCACAGGAAGCCGCCAAGTCTATTTATCTGGCCAAAGCTCCGCCGAAAATCGGTTTCGATAAGCCGGAAACGGCGGCACCCGCGGCAAAAACGGGCGACGCCAAGGCGGAAACGACGGGCGGGGCTGCCAAATGATCAGCAGTTTTTTTATTCATCGACCGCGTTTCGCTTTCGTCATTTCGATCGTAATCACGATCGCAGGGCTGATTGCGATCAAGGTTTTGCCGGTGGCGCAGTACCCGGATATTACGCCCTCGCAGGTGGCGGTGTCCGCCACGTATCCCGGAGCCGACGCCATGACCGTACAGGAAACGGTGGTCGAACCCATCGAAGCCCAGGTGAACGGGGTGAAACGGATGATTTACATGTCCTCGACCAGTGCGGATTCCGGGGCGGCTTCAATCATTGTGACCTTCGGCATCGGTACCGACGGCGACATGAATACTGTGAACGTGCAGAACCGGGTCAACTGGGCTTCGGCGCGCCTGCCGCAGGAAGTGACCCGGCAGGGGATCGTGGTCAAAGAAAAATCCAGCAATATGCTGCTGGTGCTGTCGCTGTATTCACCCAAGGGAACCTATGATTCGCTGTGGCTGAACAACTATATCTCGCTGAATATCAAGGATGAAATTGCCCGTATCCCCGGCGTCGGCGATGTTCAGCTCCTTGGTGGCGCTGATTATTCCATGCGAATCTGGGTGGACCCGGACCGCATGGCCAGTTTGAACATGACGGTGGACGAAATCATCAATGCGGTCAAAGCGCAGAACGTCCAGGTTTCCGCCGGGGCGCTCGGCGATGCTCCGACCGGGAAGAATCAGTTGTTCCGCTACGCGATTCAAACTCAGGGGCGGTTGACGGATGTCAAGGAGTTCGAGAATATCGTGGTGCGTTCGCTGCCGAACGGACAGCAGGTACAGGTCAGGGATGTGGCCACCGTCGAACTCGGTGCGGAAAGTTATTTTTCATCGGGCAAGTTCAACGGCAAGGATGCCGCGTTGATGGCGATTTATCAGTTGAACGACGCCAACGGCATGCAGATTGCCGAACTGTGCCGCGAGAAACTCAGGGAATTGAAGACCCGTTTCCCGGAAGACCTTGACTACGATTTCAATTACGACACGACCGAGTTCATCCAGTCCTCGATTGACGAAGTGGTCAAGACATTGTTCGAGGCGGTGGTCCTGGTGGTGCTGGTGACATTCATCTTCCTGCAGGATTGGCGCTCGACGCTGGTGCCGACCATCGCCATTCCGGTGTCGCTGATCGGTACGTTTGCGGTGATGCAGGTGATCGGATACTCAATCAATTTGATCACGCTGTTCGGGCTGATCCTGGCGATCGGGATCGTGGTGGACGACGCGATCCTGGTGATCGAAAACGTCAGCCGGCTGATGGAGGAGGAAAAACTCCCGGCGAAACAGGCGGCGCTTAAATCCATGGAACAGGTGACGGGGCCGATCATCGCCACGACGGCGGTGCTGATGGCGATGTTTATTCCAATCTGTTTCATGGGAGGGATTACCGGCGAAATGTACCGCCAGTTCGGCATTACGATTTCGGTGGCGGTGGCGATTTCATCCATCAATGCTCTTACCCTGAGCCCGGCGTTAAGCTCGATCCTGTTGAAAGCTCCGGGGGGGGCGGAGAAAGAAAAAGGCTTTTTTCACCGCTTGCTGGATAAAGTGTTTTTTAACTGGTTCAATCGTTTCTTCGACAAAATGACCCGTGCTTACTCGGCGGTGGTGGGACGGGTGATCAAGCGCGTGGCGATGCTGCTGGTCGCTTATGCGGTGCTGCTGGTGGTGATCGGACAGGTGTATAAGTCGTTGCCCACCGGGTTTATTCCCGAGGAAGACATGGGGGCGTTTTTCATCAACGTGCAGTTGCCGGACGCCGCGGCGATACCCCGTACCCAGGCGGTGATGGACAAAGTCACCAGGGCGCTGGACGACATCCCGGGGGTTCGGTGCATCGCGTCGAATACCGGTTACAGCATCCTGACCGGCACTACCGCCAGCAATACCGGCTTTATCATCTGTACCTTGAAGCCGTGGGACAAACGCAACGGAAAAGGGTTGAGCCAGGCGGATATTATCAAGGAAGTCCGGAAAAAAGTCTCGGTGCTGCCGGAAGCAATTATCATGCCATTTACGCCTCCGGCCATTCCGGGGATCGGGTCCACCGGCGGTTTTTCGTTCGTGGTTCAGGACACCTCGGGGACGCACCCGGAGGAAATGGCCCGGGAACTCAACGCGCTGATTGAGGCGGCCAATAAAAATCCCGCAATAACCGGTGCTTTTACGACGTTCCGGGCATCGGTGCCGCAGGTTTATCTGGAAATCGACCGGCAGAAAGTTTTGAAAATGGGGGTGTCGCTGGACAACATCAATCAGGCCCTTCAGAGTTTGACCGGTTACAGCTATATCAACGACTTCAACAAGTTCGGCAAAGTGTATAAAGTGGAAATCCAGTCGCAGATTCCTTATCGCTCCACCATCGAAGGTATTACCAACCTTCATGTCCGCAATAGCAATGGCGACATGATTCCGCTGAGCACCATGGTCAATGTGTCGGAACGCATGGTGCCGCAGTATCTGAGCCGTTACAATATGTATTCCTCGGCCGTCATCAACGGCGACGCGGCGCCGGGATACAGTTCGGGACAGGCCATGGCCGCCATGGAAAAGGAAGCCCATCAACTGTTGCCGCCGACGATGACGTTTGACTGGACCGATATGTCTTATCAGGAACGCCTGGCCAGCGGCCAGATGGGGCTGATCATGACGGTGGCGCTGTTATTCATGTACCTCTTCCTGGTGGCGCAGTACGAAAGCTGGATGATTCCGCTGGCGGTGCTGCTGTCGGTGCCGGTGGCGTTCTTCGGCGCGTTGATTTCGCTGTTGGCGCTGGGGCTGGACAACAATATTTACACCCAGGTGGGTTTTGTACTGTTGTTCGGGGTGGCGTGCAAAACGGCCATCCTGATTGTGGAATTCGCCAAGGTTCAGCATGAGGACGAGGGAATGGGAATTGTCGAGGCCGCCGCTTTTGCCGCCAAACTGCGTTTCCGCGCGGTGCTGATGACCGGGATTTCGTTCCTGCTGGGGATATTCCCGCTGGTGGTGGCGACGGGGGCCGGCGCGGCCAGCCGTCGTTCGCTGGGGACCGCGATTTGCGGGGGAATGCTGGCGGCGGTGGTGGTCGGCACCATCTTGATTCCGGGCTTTTATGTGACGGTGCAGAAGATTATCGAGTTTGCTTTGCGCAAGGAAAAAGGAACCGTTCAAAAAGAGGCGTGAGGATAATGCCTCTTTTTGAATAAAATTTTTACAGGCGGACCAGCTCGTTCAGGGTGACTGCATCCGCTTTCAGTTGTTCGAGCGAATCGTCCTTGATGAATTCCAGCATGGCGACATGGTCGTATTCGGAACGCTTGATCAGCTCGAAATACCGTTTCCACTCTTCGAATCCCTCCGCCAGCGGCAGGCGGACGATCTCGCTTTCTTCGGCGCGCCATTGGAATACATGGACATTGGTCAGGCGCGGCAGTACTTGTTCAAGCCCTGCCAGACGATATTCGATGGAGGTGCCGACCGGCGGCTGCCAGTAGGTGTAGAAATTGGATGAACTGATTTCCTCGAGCATGCGCATGGCCGAAGCGTTGGTGTCGGTAATGGTGTTGCGGTGGTATTCGGTGCTTATGGAAATGCCCCGCGAGGCGGCGATTGCCGAAATTCGGCGGAGATCCGAAATAATGTTGCCCCATTGTTCCTCCGAACACTCTTCGCTGCCGACATTGCCCGCCCAAACCCGGACGGTGGGGGCGCCGAGGAGGGCGGCCGTTTCCACAATGCCGCTGAAATCGGGTTGTTCGGGGACTCCGGCCCGGTAATAACTGCCGTAGGCGGCGCAGAGCAGATTTTTCTTATCCATCAGTTTGCGGATTTCGGCGGCGGTGTCGAGATCGCCGTGGGGAACATGGACGTCGCCGCCCCATTCAATATAAGCGCAATTTATTTTCCACCGCGATATCGGTAAGTTCGGCGGCCGGAATTTTCCGGAACGAAACAGAAACGAGACCACTGTTGATCATTTCCAATAACTCCTTGAATGACAAATAAAATATGATAAAGGGAATGTAGCATCGTTTGGTGAAAAATCCCGTCCGAAGTGAAAAAAACAGCGAAATACGTTGTCAGGCGGTACGGCGGAAAAGAAAAAAGAACCGTTCCTTGCGGGGGAACAGTTCTTGGGGTTGTATTTCAATCAGTCGAGAATAATATTCTGGTTGCGAGCCTCGCAAACCATTTCTTCGGTGATCTGATGCAGCCAGCGTAACGAAATAAGCAGATTGAACGGAATGACACCGTTGTCATACACAAGATCGTATTCGACTTGCATGGAGCCGATACTGTCTTTGCCGTCTTCGTTTTCTTTTTTCGGAATGAATGAAATTCGCGCCAATACCTTGTTGGCGTTCCAATGGTTGGCGAAGCAGATGCAGTCTGTGTCGGAC
>CALABZ010000442.1 GCA_937888615.1 uncultured Lentisphaeria bacterium
TCAACGCTCACTCCAAGCTCAATTTCAGCTCTCCAAACGAATCCCCCGAGTGCACGACTCCGCCGCTCCAACTGCTGTGAACAGGATGTTTGCCGTCGCCGATCCGGCAACGATAGATCAGAGCTTTCAGGAGATTCGTCTGCATCACCTTGAAATTGACGGTATCAAACGGTATCCTGACAACGGCCTGCCAGCCGTCTTTGACGATCCGGGTCTTGACGGTCCAGTCGGCGTTCCATTCCTTATCGGTCAAAACGGCATCATAGCGATTGGCATTATAATCGAATGCCAGGTGATAATAGCCATCGGCGGCGTTGCCGAAGAACATCTCGAGGTGATCGCCCTTCGGCCAGGTGTCATGGGGGCGCCCGGCGGGATGGGCGGTCAGGGTTTCCGGCTTCGGCTCATAGCAGTAAAAGCCGATATAGAGGTCACGTCCGTTCTGCAGAAACTTCACTGTCGTCGGCGGTTCGGCCGCCTCAAGGGCATTGCCCATGATCCGCAACGGCGGCAGTACGGCGGCTTCGGCCCAGGCACCGCCATCGAAATCGAAGCCGGGAAATTCACGAATGTCGCTTTTCGGAATGTCCAGCCGGCTGCTTTGCCTGGAGGGAGCCTGACGAACCCAGTCTTCGAAGGTTGTATTCAATTTACCCAGAAGCTCTTTGGAACGGGGATCTTTGACAGCGGCGGCGGCTTCCACCAGGGCCTGGCGACATGGTTCGAGCAGTTTTTTATTGACGATATAGTACCCGGTTGAACTCAAATAATTATCATTGAAAGCCGACGGCGCCGGGTCATTCAGCCAGGAATCACGGATCAGCTTATAGAATTTCTGGACAGCGGGGGCGGCCTCGCGATAAACCCGGCGCAGGTATTCATTGCGCAACTGGTCCGGGTCCTGATCGGGGTCCCAGAACAATTCATTAAGGACCCAATGCTCGGGAGCACTGATATCCCAGAACCGTGATTCGTGGAATTTACCGCCTATCTTATAGGAGGGATCGTCCGCAAAGCTGCTTTCGGAATAAAGTTTCTTCACGCCCAGTTTATTGGCGAAACGCAAATCCCGGGCGACAATGTTGCCTAACGGGCGCGGAAACGCTGCGCTCGAAAAGTAGTATTCGCGCAGGATGACATTCGGCGTTATTTCGCTCCATCCCTCGAGACGCTGTTTCCATTTGCGGTTGCTTTTGCCGGTCAGCGGTTCTTTGTCGTTGCGGATGTAGGGACAATAGCTGACGTTGATGGTCTTGAAAAGTTTGACCTTCGGTGGAATGGCGGTAAAGTAGTAGGCGAAGGTCTTGATCTGAAGATCAGGATATTTTTCATAGATTGCCTCCGCCACCTGATTCAGGAACATGAAGAACTGGGTGGAACGGAAGGCTTCGTCGCTTTTATCGAGCGTGGTTCCGTCCGGCAGGCGGATCGGTTTCAGGCATTCGGGGCACTCGCAACAGGCGTTGGTGTCTTCCATCATGATATTGATGACCGGATAGTACGGAGGGACGTTTTTGATGATTTCAAGCGCGTGGGCGGTAAAGTCGCGAAGCAGATCCTTATTGGTGTGGCAAAGGATCGCATCGCGCGTCACCTGGCGCTTACTGTCAAGAAGCATATAATATTCGGGATGTTCACCGCCGAATTTTTTCACGGGCAGCCAGCGGTTCACCATATTGTGGCCGCCGCCGAATTCGATGATAAACCCAAGGGCAAGGCGGCGGTCAAGGACCTTGTCGGTCAGCCCACCGGTGTAGTTGACGTTGGTGCGCGAGTTCCAGATGTCGTATTCGGCGCTGTTGACCGCCCGGTTGCGGTTCACGCCCCAGCCCCGCATAATGAACTTGGGAATATCGATGTAATCGGTCTGGCGCAGGGTCAGGTCGCCGGATTTCGTATAAACCGCGGTCTCCCGGTAAGGACGGGCCCAGATCAGATCGGTGTTTTTGTAGATCAGCCGGTTTACGCCATTGATCACGCCGCGCGGCTCGACGGCGAAAAGAAATAATTTGTGTCCGTCTGTTCGTACGGCATAGCCGTCGTTGCCCCGGAGTTTTTCAAAGTCGGCGGCATAATTTTTCAACAACGGTGATTCACCGGAGATCAGGTACATCTGAGTGCCGCCGGCATTCCGGGGCGCGTTTACGATCGGGAGCTCGGCTCCGGTGATCAACTTCACGGCGTGGCGGAGTTCGCGGGCGGCGGTAAGAACCGGGCGCGGGGCTTTCGGATCAACGATGATTTCCGACACCGGACGGCCCTCTTTTACCAGTTGCAGTTGCGCGTGCACCGAGAGCGAGACGAATGCAAAGACAATCAGAATGACTTTTTTCATATACTATATTACTCCTTGATTTTTTCCAATTTTACGCCATAAATGGTCCCGGAGGAGAGGCTCAGCCGCAGCCAACGGGTTTCCGGCGGCACGGCCACGACATATTCGAGCGTTTTCCGGGGACCCTGAATTGCGATGGCGGTTTTATTGCGGCTGATAAAATTCTTGTCGTCCGGCGGGTCCCGATAGAAGTTGGTACGAATCAACAGTCTGCCGGCGGCCTCACCGTCGACGGTCAACTTCAACCGTTCTCCCGGCTCCACCGGGATCGGATCGCAGACGGTCCAACCGGCAATGTCCAGGCCGCCATCTTCGCGAACGATGGTTTTGTAGAGATTGCCGTAACCGGGAAAATGATATTTATTCATATTCAGGCCGGGATTGGGATTGAGACACGCGGCATCAGTCACTTTCCGCAGAGAGATGCCTTCGACCTCAAGCCCGTCCAGGCTGTCGAAACGGACGTTGAGAAATTCAGCGGCGGCGGGCGCGTAAAACTCCCAGTTGCAGGTCTGCCAATCCTCGCTGTAAATATAAATCGTCCGGGCAACATACGTAGGAATGCAATTCCGGTTTTTGGCGTCGTTGACGATCAGGGTCGCCCTGGCGCTTTCGATCGGGATCATTTTGGGGGAACGGATACGGAGAAGCTGTTCCAACGCCGGACGGCTTTCGATTGTATGGGAACCGGCGCTTCGGGCTTTGAACTCCAGATTGTAGCGTTGATACGGTTCAACGGTGACCCGCGTCAACAGCCTGCTGCCTTTGCCTTCAATCTTAAAAGGGGGAACTGTCCACAGGTTTTCACCGCCGCTCGCGCCTGTAATACTGAATAGAGAGACGAATATAAAGAAAAGAAGGAATTTGCGCATGGTACGTCCCTTTTTATTTTCTGGTAATGCCATACTGGTCTACATGCTTGAATTTGATCGGGAAATCCGTGAGCAACCGGGCGGATTCGACCGCTTCGGCGTGCATGTCCGCCATCAGGGCATTCATCCGGTTCTGGTGACGGGCGTGGGCGAGCATGGAAGTCCCGTATTCGCCGGTGGGACTGAAGGTATAGCTCTGAATGAGTCCGAGGGACGGATCGTTCGACTGACTGTCTCCGGTGATGATCTGACCGCTGGGACGGTCGATTCTGGTCAAAATAAAAGGATCGCTTTTATTGATGGCGGTTTCGCCGATGTACATGATCTGCTGGGCCATGCCGAGCGTGCGGCGGGTGGGAGTACTCAGGGAGCCGTCATAATGGTAAGGAGCAAAGGCGGGACAGATCATCACATCCATCTTGTGGGTTCCGGCCAGATCATTCTGCGTATCCGCCTTGCCCATGTAACCTTCTATGAGCAGCCGGAACGTCCAGGTGATTTTGCCGTCATAGCGCATGGGCATGCGGTCGTCGTAATCCACCGCATAGAGCGCTACGCTCTGCCCGATCGATTTCAGGTTGCCGATACAGGTGGAGGACTTGGCTTTTTCCCGGGCCTGGTTCAAGGCCGGCAGCAACATGGCGGCCAATATCGCAATAATAGCGATCACGACCAGTAATTCAATAAGTGTGAAATTGGGTTTCTTCATAAAGTCTCCTTTCAGGGGTTATATACATTTGGTTCTATAGTGAAATGCTGAATCGAATAATCGCCGTCCTCCAGACGCCTCAGGAAAATTTCGGCGGTTTCCTGGAAAATCGATTTCTTGAAGGTAATGAAAACCTGTCTGGAAAAAGAAAATCCTTCAAAATCGGTCTGGGTCATAGCGGCAATCTTCAGGTAATCGGCGCGCCCGTATTCATAAAGAACGGTCATCAGGGGATTGTAAACGCCGTTTTCGACGACCACCCCGTCAATGTCGGGATGGCGGTCCAGAAAATCTGCAAGTACCTGATAGCAGTTCCCGTCGCGGCGGATATCCACCCACGCGATCATTTCTTCGCTGAATTTCCGGCCGGCGGTCTGGCAGGCCTCTTTGAACCCGTCGTAAAAGCGAAAGGCGGGAACATAATTTTTCGAACTGTTGAGCAACGCAATATTGCGGCAGCCGCGTTCAACGAGTTGACGGTAGGCCAGGCCGGTGGCGGCCTGCCAGTCGCAGTCAACGCCCGCCAGTTCATCCGGAAAAGGATTGCTGCCGAGCACCAGGATGGGAAGTTCAAGCAATTTCAGGAAATCGACCCATTCACGGGTGATCCACCCGGAAAGAATAATGCCGAGGCATCGTTCCGACACTTTCAGCAGTTCGGGTCCGGGTTTGCCGTAACTGGCATAGTTCAAATTGATTCCATGATGGTTGAACAACAGCCTCATCCGTTCGAATTCGATTGATTTGTCGGGCACCCGACTGTAAATGTGCAGATAAAGAACCTCGCCGCGGCGTGGCAGTTCGCAGACCTCCTTAACCAGACAGGCCCGTTTGCCCTGCTGGCGGGCAATAACGCCGTCGCGTTCCAGTTCATCAAGGGCGCGGCGCAGGCAGATCATGCTGAAATCGGCGTCCTTGATGAATTCGCCGTGACTCGGCAGGTAGTCGCCTTTTTTCAGTCCAAGCGTATTGATCTGGTTGAGAATGCGCAGTTTCGCCTGATAATATTTGGGCTGTTTATTCATCTGTTTTTCCTGAACTTCTTATCTTCTTATATAATTATACAATGATCACCCGTTCTTGTCAATACCTGAATCGGATGTTTTTCGGAAATATACTCGATCAGGGTGAAAATTCATGAGTCCTACGGTATCGGCCCTGCGATTCCGGTGAGCGAATTTCGAAAAAATCGCCGTAGACAGGTTTCGCGAAGCCTCCAAACCGGTAAAAACTTGTATACAACGCCGGATAAAATCGCCAACCCCTATTGACAAATTCATAGGATGGTTATATAATTAAGACATATACATGTTTATACAGGTTGTCATATGAGTCAAGTAATTGATAAAACTTCGGGAATCCCGGTTTACCTCCAGTTAAAGGAATATCTGGAGAAAGCCATCGCGTCCGGCGAACTCTGTCCGGGCAAACGCATTCCATCGGAAAATGCACTCAGCCGCAAGTGCGGCATCCATCGCCATACGGTACGGAATTCCCTGCGGCAGCTCGCCGAGGAGGGCCTGCTTCAGAGCGTCCCCGGCAGCGGCTGGTTTGTCAAGCCGCCGGACCTTAAAACCCTTCAGGTCGGGGTGGTGAATTTCCATGCCCGCCAGTTGACCAGCGGCTTTTTCAGTTCCATGGAGAAAGGGCTTCGGGAAGGGGCGGCGCACTCCGGCTGCGAACTCTCGTTTCTGACGACCGCCGACCTGGAACAGCTCCCGGAGCGAAACGGTCCCTATAACGCCCTGATCTTTGCCGAGAACCAGCCCGACATCAACATCTACCGTGAAACGTTCAAGAAACTGGACATCCCGGTGGTGGTATGCAACCGGCAGATCTTCGGTTCGGACCTGCCGTTCGTGGCGATCGACCAGTATTACGGTACCCGTGACCTGGTGGCCCGGCTGACCGACGCCGGACACCGGAAGATCGGCTGTATCGCCTCGGACCTGCCGCTGCGTTATGTATCGCAACGCTTCCGCGGATATTGCGACGCACTGACCGAGGCGGGAATCGAATGCGATCGTAATCTATGCTGCCTGATTGAAGATTCGGTCGACTTCCGGAACCGGGTGCGCGAGCTTTTCGACCGCAACCCCGACATGACGGCGCTGTTCATCGGCGGGGAAGTTTTTCATCGGCAGACCTTCGAAGTCATCGAAGAACGAGGGCTGCGGGTTCCCGAAGACATTTCGCTGGTGGTCTACGACCGCCCGGAGGCGAAATACGGCTCCCTCACTTATCTGGAACAGCCCTGCGACAAACTCGGAGTACGGCTGTTCCGGATGGTGCGCAGGATTTGTTCCGGCGAAGCGGCCGGAGAAGAAATCATCAAACCGAAAATCGTCAAAGGCGACAGTATAAAAAATTTGAAGGAGAACAACAAATGAGACGAACAAGATTCACACTTATCGAGCTCCTGGTAGTGATCGCAATCATCGCCATCCTGGCGGCGATGCTGCTCCCGGCGCTGAACGCCGCCCGCGAAAAGGCCCGAGGTACGCAGTGCCTGGGCAACCTGAAGCAGCTTGGTACGGCAAATGCTTTCTATCTTGAGGATTACGAAGGCTACTACACCAGCATGAGGGCCGGGAACACCGCCAAATGGACCGAATTTTATTTCAATTCCGAGTATGTAAAGAACGACAAGGTCTTTTACTGCCCCTCGCTGAACCGCCAGATCATGCCGGTGACCGGCAATACTGCCATCGGTTACGGAATCAATCTGCATAATATTTCCACCTCGTATACGGTGAACCCGCGCCCGACCAAGTGGGATTACGTCCCGGAAAAGAGTACCACGGTGAGACGCCCCGCCCAGACCATCCTGTTCGGCGATACCCGCAACCTGAGCGCCGGCGACGACCACGGATACTATCAGATGAATTCATTCAACGGGTCCAGCGGCGGCAATGCCTTTGCCCGCCACAGCAGCGCCATCAACCTCTCATGGTGCGACGGACACGTATCCCCCATCAAATGCCGCGACCCCTACAACCCCTACAACGAACTCGGTTCATGCTCCAGCTATGCGGCTGTCGGCAATTACAATTACTGGGACCGTTCCGAAAAGAAAAAATAAACCACAGGAGTATCACGATAATGATCCGCAACGTATTGGCGAAAATTGGAGCGGCAGGGCTTGCCATGAGCGCTTTTTCCGTATTGGCGCAAGCCGATTATACATTGGTTTCCGGCGACTACCGGCTTGGAATCAGCCCCAAATATTGTGAAACGGTTCGCAGTATCAGTTATCAGGGATGTGAGCTGGGCCGCGAAACCGGTTACTACGGCACCGTCATGGCTGTCGCCCCTGGCAAATTCATCGGAGCGGGGCATACCGAGGGCGGCTCGGAAAAGGTTCTGTCGCGGACGCTGAACTGTGACGGCAAGACGGTCGAACCGGTTCCCGGTCAAACGTATCAGGGGAAACTGATCGTGCTGGAGAAAATCTCCCTTTTCGACCAGGCGGTCTTTCTGACGAGGATTCAACTGTCGCCAGAAGGGATTGCCGAACAGAAATACTTCATCACCCGTGCTGAACAGAAATTCTATTCGCTTTATGTGAACCTTTTCTGCTGGGACAAAGCCACCACCGATTATTATGCGCTGAAAGCCGATGGGGAACAAATCAGCGGCAAATTCGATGGAAAGAAGGCCTGGCATCTCTCCAGCGAGGTCCGCTGGAGCGCGATTTACGATGCCAACGCCGGAAAAGGAATGCTGATGTACTACCCCGAAATCATCAAGGGGGCCATTCGCAAAGCCTGTTTCTGGGAAGTGCCGAAAGCCTATAACAAGTTCTACATGATGGCGGCAATTCCACCAACGGTTCCGGCCGGATACCGGTCGCAGGTCTATTCGGTGTTCCTGCGCGGATTTGACAACCCGGACAACCTGCCTGCCGCCGTCTCGGCCGCCGCCGCGATGAAAATGCCCGTGCTCGCCAATATCCCCGAAGCCTTCATCAAGCAGCAGCCGGTCGCGGAAAAGCAGAAAACAACGGAGCGGAAAATGACTTTCGACAGCGATTATACCAGCAAGGAAGAGGTCGACGCTACCACCGCCGGCGGTGACAAGACCGCCAAAATCCTGTTCAGGGACAAGGCGGAATTCAACTTCGACACGATGGCCCATTCGATTCGCGGCCTGAAAGTCGGCAAAGACCAGGCTTCCCTCCGTTATGCGGCTGAAGGCAACCTGCCGCCGGGCGAAGGAACGCTGGAAGTCGCGTTTTCCGGCGAATGGGCGGGAAACGACGACAAAATGCACGTGCTGGCGCAGAGCGGGCCGTCCAACGCCGAAGGAGTCGGCAAATTCTATATCTATAAATTCAAGAAAAACGGCATTGCGGCGTATTTTGAACTTAACAAAACCGGCGAGAAACTTTTCCTGAACTATAATGCCAAAGACTGGAAGCCCGATGAGTGGCATCATGTCCTGGTCAGCTATTCCCCTGAAAAAATCGACTTTTATGTGGACGGTGTCCTGCGCAAAAGCGGTAAGATGGGCGAAATCAAGACCTGGCCGCCGGTGTTTACGGTCGGCCCCGCTTATGATAAACTGGGGCGCGACGCGGTAACGACCATCGCCAATTTCACGATCTATGACAAAGCCGTGAACGCGCAGGAAGCCGCGGCCATCGCCAAACGCCGCCTGCCGCAACTGAATCTCGCGGCGGAAACCGCCGCGCCCGACGGCAATGCGATCATTCTGGACCCGAGCCCGTGGTTCAAGGACCGTCCGAAAGTCGCGATGGAGGCGCTCGACGACGATACCGTGCCGCCGCCGTGGATGCCGATCGAAATGGACAACGCGAAAATCAAGGTCTGGAACCGCGTCTACGATTTTTCCGGCGATAAACTGATCCGGAGCATTACCGGCGGCGGCGCCGAATTGCTGGCCGCCCCGGCGGCGCTGAAATTAAACGGAAACGATTTGTCATTCGGTCCAGTCCGGATCGTGAAGTCAGGAAAGGGACGAATCGTTTTCGAGCGTCCGTTCAAAACCCCGGACAATGTCGGCGGCAAAGTCACCTGTACCGTCGAATACGACGGCATGATCTGGTGTTCGCTGCAACTCAATCCGCCCGGGGGCAAACTGAACCGCCTTTCCCTGCGGATTCCGCTGTCCGCCCGCAATGCCGAACTGCTCCATTATGTCGGAGCGCCAAAAGTCTACGAATCGCAAAACCTGGTGAAAAATTCACTCTCGATGGCTTTGCCGCCGGACAAGGGAACCATCTGGCAGAGTTCGTTTCGCACCAACGTCTGGATCGGCAACAATGACGGTGGACTGCTCTGGTTCACGGAATCAGACGAATTCTATTTTCCGAAGGACAACGATGACTTGATTTCGATCACCCGCGACGGGAAGGGCAATGCCGAATTCGCAGTCAACATGGTCAATGCCCCGGCTTCCGGGCTTCCCGCGGAGGTTCGTTATGAATTCGGGCTGATGGCTACGCCGGTTAAACCGCTGCCGCAGGGGTGGCGCGCCTTCACGTTCTCGGCCCAGTATGAATCATTTCAGGGACTTAATCGCGGTAATCAGCTTATTTACTGGCCGGACCGCTGGCGGGCAATGATGCTTGATCCTGAACCCCACCGCGCCCTGAACCTCGATAAAAACCGTGCCATGGTTCGCGACGATGTAGCCCACCACCGCAAAATTATTCCATATTGGACCCGCCTTCATTATTCCACCCGCGACGGCGACAAGGTCAATCCTGACGGTGCGGTACTGGATAAGGAGTGGGTGGCGATTCCCCGCCGTCCCGGCGGCGGTACCCATCAGTACGACCGCGCCGCTCTCACCTCGCCGTGGCAGGATTACCTGGTATGGTGCACCACCGAGTGGAGCAAGGTTTTCGGCGGCGGCATCGACGGCGTCTATATGGACGAAACCCAGCCGATTCCGAACTCGAATCCCGCCTCCGGCGGCGGTTATGACGACGTATTCACCGGCAAACGCCGCCCGACCTACGAGTCGCTCGCCTCGCGCAACCTGATTAAACGCATCAACTACGCCATTTGGCGGAAGACCGGCAATGAACCGCATTCGGTGGCCCATTGTTCCGCCACTCACACCATGCCGAGCACGGGGCATTATATGGCGATGTTAATTGGAGAACACGTCTATTCGGGTTATTTCCGCAACCGCAATCCTGAATTCCTGCCCCCCGAAAATGACCGTCTTTATTATTACAGTTATGCGTTGCCGATGGATCGTGTCCGCACCGAGTGTTACCACAAGCAGTGGGGCGCGGTCATGCTTTGGCTGCCCTGCCTGAAAGACCAGAAGGACCTGATGATCCTGCCAGTGCCGACCCGTGACATGCTTTCGCGAATCATGCAGGCGGACATGCTGGTCTGGCCGCTTTTCTGCAACCGCGAAGAGGTCGTGAAAACCTGGAAATTCCGTGAGGAGTTCGGCATCGGCGCGCCCGGCGTCAAATTCATCCCGTACTGGGAAAAACAGCCGGTTCAATCCGATACCGCGGAAGTGGTGTGCGGCGTTTACCGTGATGGCGATAAAGCGCTGGTCATCGTATCAAACCTGAATCGCACCGCCAAAGAAGTCAGGCTTAAATTCAACGGCCTGCCACTGAAGTCGGTGAAAAATGCCGAAACGCTTGAGGCCGTCGAATTCTCCGGGAACACCGTGACGTTGTCAATTCCGCGCAACGATTACCGGGCTTTGCGGATCAATTACTGATTCCCGTCTTTTCGTCGCCGTCCGGCATTGCCGGATGGTGACGACGCAGGTAATAGCTGGGGGTGCAACTCCAGGCATGGCAACTGCCGGCATTTCAAGCAGACTCCGTATCGTTACCGGCGCCAATATCTTGATTTGTCATGAATGCCTGAAAGTCGATTCCGTACAACGACTCCGAGCAAGGCTAGAACGGCGAACGGTGCCGCCGTTGCCGCCGCAGAAATTCAGCCGGAGTGATGCCGAAATGCCGCTTGTATTGACGGCTGAAATGGAAAACATCATAAAAACCCAGCGCTTCCGCCGTCTCCTCAACCGTATGATTCCCCGCAAACAACATTTCCTGCGCCTTCATCAGCCGCAATGACTGCCAGTATTCGCCCGGCGACACCTTCATGAGCTGTTTAAAAAGCACGGTGAAGCGTGATTCGGACAGATTTGCCCGCCGTGCCACCTCCTCCAGGAGCGGACGGTTCCGATAGTGGCGGCTCATATAATCGATCGCCCGTGAAAGCCGCTCCAGCATGGCGATTTTTTCGTCAACGCCCGGATGCTGTTCGCAATGGCGCAGGATTTCGTTCACCAGCGTGAATCCGGCGGTCTTCCAGTGCATAAGCCGCAGGACCGGGATCGTGACGGGCGGCGCGGGGGCAACCAGTGTGCGACAATAATCGCGAATCCGGTCCGAAGCCGGAGACGTGAACTTATCCGGCAACTCGAAAAACTTCATGAAGTCGATGCTCTGGTACAGGGTCAACCGGAAGTGGCACCAGATCGATACCGGGTGTTCGCCGCGAAGAACCGTCAGGCGGTGCGGCAGGTTCGGCGGCAAGACATAACTTTCGCCGTCGTTGACCTGCCAATTCCGGTCCGACGTTTCCACTTTGCTGAACGCACCGGAATTATTGACCAGCACGTAAAAAGGAAGTTGCCGCCAGCCGGTGCAATGGTCCGGCTCAATGGGGGTGACATTGCCGCTCAAAAACTCAAGGTTCAAAGTTGTGACACCTGATAGCTCCATCCATACAACCATGAAAAATGTTAGAAAAGTGATTTATTACATAAATAGAACAATATCTTACATACCCGGAAATGCAAATCCGTGATATAATAAAAGCAACCAAAAATAAAGGTGCGGCTATGGATATTGATGTCGAAATACTGCGGAAGTGGATATTTGAAGCGGAGAACTGCATTCCGAAAATCAACGTTCTGGAACAAGGCTGGGGAAAACTTCATTTCAGCGAAAACCTGATGCAAAACGGGCCGCTGAATCTGGCCGGCGCCAACTATGAATTCGGACTGGCGACCCATGCCGACAGCCGGATTCGGATTACAACCGGCGGACCCCTGAAGAAGTTTCGGGCCTGGATCGGGGTGGACTGCAACAGAGCTACGCTGGCGAAAAGTAAGATACCAAGATTGATTTTCGGAATTGAAGCCGATGGACGCGAATTATACCAGTCACCTCCGTTGACGATTGAATCGGAAGCGTTGTTGTGTGAAGTCGAACTGGACGGAATCGACACCTTTGATCTGACGGTCAAATCGCTGGACGGCTTGCCGCTGGCCAATGCCGACTGGTGCGAACCGGTATTGGAAACCGTTACCGGTAAAAGGATTGAGATCGGCAAACCGTTTACCGGCCTGCTCCCGGCGGCGGTGCCGGTGAACTTCCGTTACGAAGGATTGACCGCGGCGGAATTTTTCCGCCAATATCCGTTGCGACGGCAGAATCAGGAATTCGACGATCATACATTGTTGACCTGCCGCGGCGGCAATGAATCACTGCAAATGCTGTTGACGATGAAGTCATACCACGATTTTCCGGCAGTCGAATTCAATCTGGCGTTTGAAAATCCGTCCGAACGGCGCAGCGGCAGGCTCAGCGAGGTGCGCTCATTGGCTGTTTCGGTCATGTCCATGCACGCGTTGACCCTGTGCCGCCGCAAAGGTTCGTTTAATTTGGAGAATGAACCGATGCCCGCCTCATTCCGCAAGGCATTCTGTCCCGAACGGGCGGAACTGACGGGAAAGGCGGAATACCGTTTCGGCGGCACAGACGGAAAGCCCACGGTGGACTGGCTGCCCTGTTTTGACCTGACCGACGGCGAAAGCAATATCCGGTTCGTCGTCGGCTGGGCCGGACAGTGGGATGCGCAAGTGAAATCGGATGAGGATTCACTGCTGACCGAGATCAACGCCGGAATTGAACTGATCAATACGGTACTGGAACCGGGCGAGCGAATCGAATTACCCTCCGCGATAATGGTTTACAACCGCTCCGGTGGCTCCGAGCGCGGCGTCAACATCTGGCGGCGTTTTGTTCTTGAAAAAATCGCGGCCCGGATCGACGGCAAAGTCGTCATTCCGCCGATTTGCAGCATCAACTGGGGCGGCATGACCGAGGAAGAACACCTGCAACGGATCGCCAACATCGTCAACCGTGAAATTCCGTTCGAGTGTCATTGGATCGACGCCGGTTGGTACGGCCCTCCCGGATCGTACAGTCCCGACGAGTTCGACGCAACCTGGGGATCGAATACCGGCGACTGGATATTCAATTCCTCCATCCTTCCGAACAAGCTGAAAAAAATCGCCGCCGCCAGCCATGCCGCCGGGATGAAGCAGTTGCTCTGGATGGAACCCGAACGGGCGGTTAAAAACTGCCGCAACTTCAAAGAACACCCGGAACGTTACCTGACCGCGCCCTCGATTTTAGCAAACAGCCTGCTGAATCTGGGCGATCCAGACGCCTGGCAGTATTGTTTCGACACCATTTCAAATCTGATCCGTGAAAATGAACTGGACTGGTTCCGCCAGGATTTCAATATCTCCCCACTGGAAGCATGGCGGCTCAACGACGCGCCGGACCGTCGCGGCATAACCGAGATCCGTTATGTGGCCGGGTTGTATAAACTCTGGCGGTCGCTGCGGGAAAAGTTCCCGCATTTGATGATCGACAACTGCGCCGGGGGCGGGCGGCGGCTGGATTACAACCTGATGCGTTACAGCCTCCCGTTGTGGTCGTGTGATATGGAGTGTTTCCCGGGGTTTGATCCGGAATGGCAGTTGACCCACGTGGCGGGGCTTTCCGAATACCTCCCGCTTTTCAGTTTCGGACTGCAGAACCAGGAGGGGGGCGACACCTACAATTTCCGCGCCTCAATGGGGCCCGGCATGGTGATTCACTATTTCATGTATACTTACCGCAAACCCGACATGCCGTATCCGCACGAATGGCTGAAGGAACGGCTGGCGGAATATCAACGGGCGCGGGCGTGTTTCACCGGCGATTATTACATGTTGGCGGCTTTTCATGCGGAGGACGCCGGGGCATGGACGGCCATGCAGTTCGACCGGCCGGACCTGGGACAGGGCATCTGTACCGTTTTTCGCGGACCAAACAGCCCTTACAACGGCGGCAGTATTCGACTGCGCGGGCTGGCCCCGGAAACCGAATATTATCTGGAAGACGCCGACCGAAGCTTTGAACCCGTCGTTATGACCGGACGGGCCCTTATGGAAACCGGACTGCCGATCCGGCTGGAACAGCCGCGCAGTTCCCGGCTGGTTTACTACAGGGTCAAAGCATGATGCTGGGATTGAATACCGTCGCGTTTCTGGCCTTGCAGATTGTGGCGGCACTGTTTTTTAAATGGGGCAGTATGCCGGAACACCCATGGTGGATCGGCTTTGTCTGCGGCTGAACGAACCATCACAGGCTTTCGCCTTCGTCGCCGCCCGACGCCGGGACGGCGACGAGTTCCCGCTTCATGACCCATTTGCGGTATTCGCGGGGGGAGGCGTCAAACTTGCGGCGGAACATCCGCGAGAAATAATTGGCGTCGTCAAACCCTACGCTGGCGGAGATTTCGGCGATCGAAAGCTGGGTTTCCCGCAGGAGCATGGCCCCTTTCTCCAGCCGCATTTTGATCAGGTAGTCGATCAGGCTCTCGCCGGTGACTTTGCGGAAATCATGCACCAGGGTGCTTTCCGACACCGCGCAGAATTTCGCCAGTTCCTTTAATTTCATCGGGCGGGCGTAATTTTTGCCCAGGTGCCGGATCAGCCGGCCGATACGCCCGTTCTCGCCCATGCCCGAACTCCGGGCGGCTTCCTGCTGCGCCCGGCTGATGATCCCGATCACCCGCATGAACGCCATCCGCACGAAGTATTCCCAGCCCGGACGCTGTTTTTTTTGTTCCTGCTGGATCTCAAGAATAATCTCCTCGACCCGCATCATCGCGTCTTCGGACAGGACCGCGTACGGCATGTCGGGAGACACGTCCAGCAGGTTCATTGATCCGGGCAGTCCCTGAAAATCGCTCTCCATCTCCGAGGGCATGTACAGGAAATTGACGATATCGAGGTTTTCCAGCCCGCGATAGGTGTGCACCTGTCCCGGACAGACGATGAACACACAGCCGCGAACGATCCGGTATTCGCTGTTTTCGGTAATATGAAGCCCGGCCCCGCCGCGCACCAGTACCATTTCATGAAAATCGTGTTCATGCGGCGTTTCATTATTCATGAAATAACGCATCCGCACCATATAAACCGGACCGTTGGTATGAAATTCCTGGCTGCGCTTCAGTTTTACCCGGGACTTGATGCTCATTTCGCCGCAATCCTCGCTTTTGCCTCGTCCAGCAGTTTCTTTACATCGCCCTGCAACCGGTCGAGGTCGACTTTTATCTGCTTATCGTGCCGCCATTCGCGCCGGGCCGTGAAATACGCCTTGCTTGAGGCTTTCATCCGTTCGCGGAAATCATTCCATTCCGGTTTGGCGTCAACCCGCTGAATCACCTCCGGCGCAACCAGCATGGCATTAATATGCCCGAACAGTTTCCGGATTTCAAGCAATTCCGGTGGAAAATCTTCCTGAAGCGACGCGATTTCACGGGTGTGTTGTTCCTGGCGGGCGCTGATTTCGTTTTTCACCCGGTCCCATTTTTCGGGGCGGGCAATCAGGAGCAGAGCGCCGTCGCCGGGCTGTAATTTCAGCTCGGACACCGCCGGAATGCTCTGAGTCCGGTCAAGGTCGTACAACTGTTCTCCTGGTTCGAGTTGAACTGCGATTCGCCCCCGGCATTCATGAAGCAGATCGCGGTTCACGACAATCAGCAGAATGCCGTCTTCAGTCTGCCACTGAGCGGCTTTCCACGATTCCGAAAGTCCGATCTTGCGCTCATGTTCGGCGGGCTTGCGTTCCAGAAAAGACGGCATGACGGCGGTCAGGCGCTTGGCCACCGTACCAAGGGCGTCGGTGGTCGAATTGCCGTTGCCCCAGGCGTCGACCATGGTCTGGTCGAATTCTTCGCCGCGGAGTTTCCCGTCCAGATACGGAACCGTATCGTTGTAGATAAAAAAGATGAATCCGTTCGCACCCGCGGCCAGAGAGTTGAACACATCATACCGCGCCTCCGCCGGGCTCGGATAACGCAGCGAAAGCGTACCGCTGTGCCGCATGGAAAATGCCTGCGGGATCATCCAGACCCGATCTCCGCCGCAAAAATTCCGGCTCATTTTGATCATGATGGAGTGAGTATCAAGAACATCGGCGGCTTTTTCAGGGTTAGAACCGCAAACCAGACTGTAAGGGTCGATTGAAATCACATCCATGGCCGGTCCCAGTTCTTTTGCCACCGCAAGCATATGCATGGCGCCGGTTACAGGGACCTTACCGGAAGACAATGATTCCAGGCGCGCCTTGTTTTTCAGATAGGTCGCGCCGTCCTTCGGTTCATCCTGACCGTACCAGCTCAGCAGATTGGGATGATCGGCGTTTTTGCGGATTTCGCAGATCAATTTTGCGTCATCGGGCAACCGGTGGAGACCGGTACCGCAAGTCACGGTTTCGATCAGATACAGATGGTATTTCCGCATCAGGTCCAACCGTTCGCTGATGCTGTATCCGCTGGCGTCGACGAAGTTCGCATACGTGTTGAACCCAAGCAGCCTGATATTGCGCAGATCGTCATCCATACGTTCCCGGGTCGATTGTCCGAAAAGTTTGCCGTTGTCACGGTTTCCGGCCCCAATGGTGGAAATTATCCCGACAGGAAAAACCGCGTTGCGTTTAAAGACCCGGAAATCCCCTTGGAGACGGTTGTTGACGTACGCCGTTACAAATTCGGGTGTCTGCCCGGATTTCGGCAGGAACATCGGATTCAATTCGACAAGTTCCACACCTTCCAACTTGATCTCTTTGCCGCTGTATGCGAGTTGTATTCCATCCAATCGGTCGCCCATGATTCCATCTGGGACAATCCCAGCGTTTCCGCCGCGCTTGTATATGGCATCCTTGATCACAATGACGTTTTCAACCCATTTCCCAGCCTCGGTCTTGAATCGGGCAGCATATTGAGCCCCCTCGGCCGCATCACCCAGATTTACCTCGAACACGCCGCTGCGATCGCTGAAACAGCGGAATTTCAACGCGGTAAAGGCGGTGACCGCCGGTTTCTCCTCCAATTTGTACATGGGCGTATTCCAGCCGCTCCCTTTATCCGCCGGACGACTGAACTTGACAACGGTTTTGCCGTCGGGGCCGGGTTCTTTCGAAATGGCGACGCTGCTTTCATTTCCCCAGGCGGTCCAGTTATTATCCTTGAAGCGGTAACTCGTTTCCCCCAATTCTTCCGCCTGAACCGCAATCGTCAGAAGGCCGACCAGCATATACAATAGTGGCTTCATCCTTATTTCCTTTTGAAAAAATATCTTGCGTTGGTTCCGGTGAAATAGGGAATCTCATTTTGCGAGACGGTCTCCACATGGCCTTCGACGAACAGCATATTGACACTTCTATTATGGCGGAAAACTTCGGCTTTCTGTGTCGCACTTAACCCAGCGAAGTTGCCGCCTTGGAATAATAACGACCTGTAATCACTCAAGTGGACTTTTCGGGAAGGATTTGTGATATTGGTGACTTTATACCCTCCTTTGGTGGAGGCGATCGCATGGTACCCGCCGATATCCGCCGTAGCCCCATAGGCGACCGGAATTTCATGTCGGGACGAGGCTCCGGGAGAAAGAACCCCGCCCGCGGCCATATCGGCATTTTTATAAGGTTTGCCCGCGGGTAAATATGAATCACAGTCAAATGCGGTATCGACCGGTACATAAGGATAAAGGTGCTGATACCAGTAATAATTCTGATCCGCCCACAATTGACTGGCGGCATCATACATTGCCGGCGGAAATACATCGTCATGATCCTGTGTGAACAAGTACGTACCCTGTCCGAGCTGTTTCAATCCTCCGGCGCAGTCAGCGGTTTTGGCTTTTTCTCTGGCAGCGCTCAGCGCGGGCAGCAGCATCGCTGCAAGTATTGCAATAATTGCAATCACCACCAGGAGTTCTATAAGTGTAAAACCCTTTCTCATTGCTTCACCTTTCTTTAGTTGTTTACGGTTCATCCGTTACTTTCTACTAATAGTATATCGTATTTTCCTGTAATCGACCTTCATTATCCGGCAATAAAGCAGCATTATCCAGCAAATAAGCAAAATAAAATCAACGATATTCCGGGAAAGATTCCATGAGTGTAAGATAGGGTTGCCTTGAATGCCGTAACGGTAAAGCCTGCGGGAATAACGGCGCTCCGGGACGAGCGCCCTACCCGAACGAACAGTCGAAACGAAAGGTTATTGATAAAGACTCTTGCCGTTGGAACGAATGACGTCGCGATACCAGTACGCGGAATCCTTCGGCGTGCGCTTCTGCGTTTCATAGTCCACGTGGACCAGTCCGAAACGCTCGGCATAGCCTTCCGCCCATTCGAAATTGTCCATGATCGACCAGGCGAAGTAACCGCGGATATCCACCTCGTCCGTGATCGCGTCGCCAAGTTCCCGCAAATAACGCTGAAGGAAGTCGATGCGCTGGGGATCGTGTACTTTGCCGTCCAGCGATACCACATCGGCATTGGCCATGCCGTTCTCGGTGATGACGATCGGCAGTTCGTAGCGCTCGTACAGGAAACGCGGTCCCCAGTACAGAGCCTCCGGCGTGACCGGCCATTTGAACGACGTTTTCGAGTAGCCGGTTTTGTGCGGCACCTCTTCCGGTCCCTCGTCGGCCATCGTAACGCGAACCCCATTGTAAATGTTGGCGCCGAAGAAATCAAGCGGCTGGGCGATGGTATTCAAATCGCGTTCGCTGATCTCAATTTTCGCCTTTTCAAGCTGGTTCATCAAATCCCGCGGATACGCCCCCGTCACCATTGGATCGGCGAAATAAGAGTAGTTCCAGGTATTGTCCTTCAGGAACATGTACTGGCGGGCCGCATCGATATCCTCCGGCGACTCCGTGTCGGGAAATGCGACTTGTCCGGTCAACGCGGCGCCGATATGCGGCGTAATCCGGGCCTTGCCCCGAATGACCTGGGCGGCCTTGCCGTGACTCAACAACGCATGGTGCCAGGCGAGAAGGAATTCCCGCTCGCCGTAAACAATACCCGGCGCATGAACCGTATTCCCGTAACCGAGCCCAATGAAACATTGGGGCTCGTTCACCGTCATCCAGTTGCGGACACGATCGGAAAGCCGTTCGACCACCGCCTGCGTGTAGTCGCCAAACCAGTTATGAATGTCGCGATTGAGCCAACCGCCGCGGAGAAAAGCCCAGCGCGGAAGGTCCCAATGAAAAAGTGTAGTCCATGGAGTAATGCCGTTTGCCAGAAGTTCATCCACCAGCCGGTCGTAAAAGTCGAGCCCCGCCTTGTTGACACACCCCGGTTCCGGAATGACACGCGACCAGGAAATGGAAAGACGGTATGCCCCCAGTCCCAATTCCTTCATCATCGCCACGTCCCGCTTATAAAGATGGTAATGATCGCAAGCCACCGCCCCGGTGTCCCCGTTGCGTATCTTTCCGGGCTGGTCGCAGAACATATCCCAGATGGAGGGCGTCCGCCCGTCATCCGCCGCTCCTCCTTCGATTTGATAGCTCGCCGCCGCCGCGCCCCAGATAAAACTTTTCGGAAAACCCATAAATCCTCCACGATATGGTTAATCATTCCAGAATACTATAACGCCATGGCACACAAAGTCAAAAAGAACTTGGAAGAATTTGACGTTATCCCAACCCATGAGACGGGAGGGGGGATTTCGCTCTGCGAGCGACCAGCGGCAGGTACGACCCGCTGCGATTGACTGCTGGACCGCGTGCGGGCACAGTCCGCTGCGAAGTTCTTTTTGTCCGGGGAGAAACCCGGACAGATCCGGGTTTTTCCCTGCGACCCTGTTTCCCGATCTTTGCCGATGGGATAATATCCTGGTACTGTGGAGCTTCTTGGAGGAGGGGTGCAGGGGGGAACCTTGAAGCGTCAAGGTTTCCCCTGCGAAATAATACATTTCCCCCAACAGTCCATTCGCAGCGGGTCGTACCCGCCGCGGGGAGCGCGAGGGGCCGCGGAGGGCCGCCTCGCATTTCTCTGCCCTGCCGCTGGTGTCAGGAACGGACGTCGGCGACGAGTTTTTCCATGCGGCGACCGTATTCCACGTAATTGCGGAAACGGACATCGGCTTCGGGCAGGTTGTTGTTTTGTTCGTGGAATACCACGCCGCCGATATGCGGTTCGATGCTGATGCCGCCGTTGTAACCGTGTTTGAAAGCGTCTTTCAGAATGGCCCGGACGTCGCCGCAGCCTTCGCCGGCAAACGTATAACGGGTGACATTCTTCCCTTTTTCGGAGTCGAATTCCATTACGGCGTCCTTGATATGGATATAAGCGATGAATTCACGCACATTGCGGTAGAATTCCCAGGCGCACTGGTACGGACGCGGTTCGGAATAGGCGTAATCCGCCGAAAACACCGGATTGCCGGTGTCGAAAATCAGCTTGAATGACGGGGACTTGATGTTGTCCAACAGTTTCAGGGTGTGTTTATAGCTCAGACCACCATAATTCCGGCAGTTTTCGTGAAGGTATGCGATACCGGCGGCGTCGCACATATCGACCAGATATTGAACCTTGCGGAAAATTTCCTTTTCGAGTTCGGGGCTGTCCGGCTGTTGGTCTTCAAGGATCACGAAGCTCATGCCGCGGATCATTTTCGTGCCCAGCTTCTGCATCCGGGGAATTGCCCGCTTGAGTTCCTCGACGGATTTCTGAAAATCCTCTTCGCTGTCGGGACGTTTGGCCCAGTTGGCGACGGCACTGCCGAAACAGTTGATCGAGACGCCGCCTTCGGCCAGGACCGCGCAAACCTCTTCGAACTTGTCTTCCGGCAGGTCATGAATGTTGCAGCCGTCGATGTTTCGCGCTTCGATGTACTTCCACCCGAGTTCCCGAGTGGCCCGCACCTGCTCCCGAATGTCACTGGAAGCCTCATCCGCAAATCCGGTAAAATACATAAATAAACTCCGTTTGGTTTTCGTTCCGGTTCGTCTTGATTATCTGTATATAAATATACCGCCGTCAACCGGGAAAAGCAACGGACTGCCGTTGACAAAGCTGACTGCTTGCATTAGAACGCAAACCCATCTGTCGGAGGCGGCTCGGCCTTGTGATCGGTGGTCGGAGGCTTCTCGAATGTCACCGGCGCATGAACGGTGCGCGCCGTTACCCGGATCGAATAGCGGGGACAGACATTCTCGCACGCGCCGCAACCCAGGCACAGTTCAGGGCGCATTTCAGGGACAGTCGGATAACCGGCGCCCTTCGGATTCGGAATCATGTGGACCGCCTTGACCGGGCAGACCTCGTCGCACGCGCCGCAGGCCTTGTCCTCGGCCCAGGCTACGCAGGTGGAACGTTCGAGCGCGGCGATTCCGATGCTGGTATGCTGTTTGGTATAAAGGTCCAGCGGGCGAATCGCGCCGTTCGGACAAACTTGCCCGCATGTATTACATTGATAAGCACAATATCCGGCGGAAAAATCCAGTACCGGTTGTTGAAAACCGGCCAATCCATATTGACCGAACGCCGGTCGCAGGACTTTCTCCGGGCATTTGCTGATGCAGAGATGGCATCCGGTACAGGCGGCATTGAATTTCGCCACGCTCCCCGCGCCGGGCGGTGCGATACCCCGCTCAAGGTCCGGGCGGGCGACACGCTTCAGCAGCATTCCCGCCGGAACCGTGCAGGCCGCGGCGCCGGTCATAACCAGAAAATCGCGCCTCGTCATCGGGTTCTGCGGCACGATGGAACCGGAAACGGCGGCGGTTTCGGCCCGGCTGAGCCGTTCGCGCAAACCGTAACTGATCGCGTCGCGCGGGCAGTTGCCGAGGCAGGAGAAACAGCCGACACAACGACCGGAATCGACCCGGAAATTTTCAAGGTCGATGCATTCGGCCTTGCAGGCGTTACGGCAGATTCCGCAGGATACGCATTTTTCACGATTGATCCGGATGCCCAGGATCGAGAATTGCGACAGCACCGACAGCACCGCCCCCACCGGGCAGATCGAATTGCAGTAAAAACGCCCCCGCCATATCACCAATCCGATGATTCCCGCCAACTGCGCCGCCGCCAGAATCGTCGCTGAAAGCGCAAACGCGGCGGTCAGCGGATTCAGGTAGATATCGAAATGCCGCATCCACAATACGAACGGACTATAGACCGTCGCCGCCGCGGGCAGGATCAGGTTGTCGACAATCCGGCCGGACACGGCGAACGGTTCGAAAAGCGTCACCAGTACCGGCACGCCCAGCACCCCCAGGAACAGAATTGCCGCCGGAAAAATCCAGCGGATGACCTTGTTGCTCTCCCGGTAAGCGAACTTGCGTTTGCGCCGCATGAAAAGATCCTGAATAATTCCCAGCGGGCAGATGATCGAGCAATAAATGCGCCCGAAAATCAGCGTCAACACCGGCACCAGAATGATCGTCAAGACAATTTTCGAGGTGGCGTTCCACTGTTGGAGAGCCGGGAAAAACTGCATCCGGGCGACGATATCCGCGAGGCGTCCGCCGAATTCACCGGGCAGGATCACCCCGGCGACAAATGCCGCCAGGACGATTCCGCTTACAACAATTCGTACAATTCTGATCATGGGTGTTTACATGGTGATCTTGGTTATTTTGACTTTTTTCAAGTCGCCTTCGCCGAGGCCTTCCCTCGCCGCGAGTCCGACATGTCCGGCTTCGCCGGGCTTTACGATGCCCCAGGCGACCGCCTGCGCTTCACCGGCGGTGTCGACCGCCACGATATCAGGGGACACCAACAGCATTTTTGGCATGATCGAGGCGTAATTGCGGCTGGCCGAGGGGCCGCCCTTGGTGACCACCCGATAAGCGTCCAGAATATTCAGATCCGGCTTGCGGTAAAACGGAAAATCGACGATACTCTGGTCGAGGTCGCGGTGATAGCTTCCCCGGTCATAGACGCATCCCATCAGATTTTTCAGGGCCATCGTCAATTTGGCGCCGCCGTGATTTTTCAGCACCGGAATATTGATCAGGACATCGCAGTCCATAACCATTTGGTGAACCATGATTTTCTTGCGTGATTTCGCTTTCGGGTTTTCGACCTCGCGGTACATCGACTTGTCATTGCCGACCACGAAAGTCGCGCCGCCGGCTTCCGCGGCCGCTTTGATCCCGCTGGTTTCAGGAGCAAGCTTCTGAATATTGTGGTCCATCACATAAACCTTGCCGCCGGCTTTCACGCAATGCTCCGCCACCCGGCGCACCAGATCGGGGTTGGTGTTCGCCCCGACTTCGGGGGGACGGTTCCAAGCCATGTTCGGCTTCAGAAGCACGGTCTGTCCCTTTTTCACGAAACGCTCCATGCCGCCCAATGCCGCAATGGCCTTGTCAAACATTTCCGCCGGTTCACCGCCGGTAACCGCCACCAGTTCGGGAGCGGCGCCCGGAGCGGCGCCTTCCATGGACGGAGCCGTGACCGCCGCCTGCGCCTGAAGCCCGGTTTTATCCAACAGCAGCGACAACCCTGCCGCCCCAGCAATCGCCGTACTCTTCTTGAAAAAATCACGTCTATTCATAATTGCCTCCGGTTTTACCGTTTTACGGTTTTTCTTCTTCCGATTTTTCTTTTTTCTCTTCCTTGTCCTCGCTGCCTTCATGCAGGCCCTTTTCGAACTCCGATTTCGCCTTGCCGAGCGAACGGGCGAATTTCGGGATTGCCGATGCGCCGAAGATTATCATCACCACCACTACAATGACAATAATCTCGGTGGTTCCGATCATTGCCGGGCTAATTGTCGTCATTTTTCTTATCCTCCTCGGGCTTTGTTGCCGCCATTTGTTTAAATTCGTTTTTGACCTTATTCAATTCGCCGATGGCCTGCCCGATCTTGCGAAAAATCCCGGGCAGTTCCTCCGGTTTGATAAATACAAACAGGACGATTCCGATCACGATAATTTCCGTCAGTCCCAGTGAAAACATTATTCGCTCCTCCCCCAGCCGAACACTTTCGCCACCCAGATCGAGAGGTAGAACAACCCCACCAGCGGAACCGCCACCGCCACCTGCGACACCACGTCCGGCGGCGTAATCAGGGCCGCGCCGATGAAGAACACCACCACCAGGTAGCGTCCGGACCGAAGCAGCGCTTTCCGGCTCAGGATCCCCATCGCCATCAGCGCCAGCAGTACGATCGGCAGTTGAAAGACCAGCGTCATCACCAGAATAAACTGCAGGATGTAAAAAATATTCTGCTCGAAACTCAGCAGTACCCCGACCTGTTTCGGGATAAATTCGCTGTCGGTCATAAACTTGACGCACAGCGGCACGATCCAGTAGTAACTATAGACCGCCCCGCCGACCACCAGGGCCGCGGAGGCCGATATGCCCCAGCCCAGAAAACGCCGTTCCGGGGAATTCAGCGCCGGAATCACGAATTTGAGGATATGATACAGGATTACGGGCAATGTCAGGATCACCCCGGCGAGAATGCTGATCTTGATCCGAACCGCGAAACCCTCGAAAAGCGAGGTGGCATAGAGGGCTGTGCCCTGTCCGTTCTCAAGAATTTGAAAAGGGCGGTACAGAACATTCAAAATGTTCTCATAAAACCAGTACGCCAGCACGGAAGTGCCGATGACCGTTCCCAACGACCAGATGATCCGGCTTCGCAGTTCCCGGATATGGTCAATCAGGGTCAGTTCGCGTTTTTCCCGGCATTCATTCATTGATTACCGCCTTGTGAATTTTTCATACCGGTAAACAATAGCATCGAAAATCGGTTTTTACAATAAGCATTCAGCGGAATTCAAAAATCTTAAGCCGTATTGGAAAAAGAGAAGTAATGTTCATTAATTGTATATCATAGTTCATAAAATGATCATATAAATTAATCATACAAGACAGTTTTGCCTCAAAAAATTTTGGCATACGCTTTGCTTTATAAATAGCAAGGTCAGAACAAAGGAGTTTACAACGATGAATACAATGATCATGGAGCATCCGGTACGGGAAAAACGGCTTCAACGCCTGACCCATATTTTAGGAGACCGCCTGCCGGCCTTTAATCCGGTATTGAGCGAGAACGACCAATTTGTATTGAAGCTCACCTCGAACCCGGCGGAAGTCCGCGCGGCCCAGAAACTGCGCTACCGCGTGTTCAAACAGGAACAGGGACGCATGAGCGATTGTACCGAAGCCATCGACCGCGACCGTTACGACCGCCATTGTCGCCACCTGATCGTGGTTGAAAAAGCAACCGGGCGGCTCGTCGGCACCTATCGGACATTATCCGGCTGCGGCGCCTATTTTGCCGGCAACTTCTATTCGCAGGATGAGTTCGCGATTCGCGGACTGGACTTTATCCGCGACGAACTTTGCGAGGTCGGGCGTTCCTGCGTGGACCCCGAATTCCGCAGCGGCGCGGTGGTGGGAATGCTGTGGTCCGCCCTTTCAAACCTGCGTTTCCACCGGAGCACGCCCCTGGATCTGCTGCATTATGCCCGCAGACGCCGTCCGGCAACGCCGAAATTCAATTACCTTTTCGGTTGCGTGAGCCTTGAGGAAACCGACGCGACGGCGGCGATGGCCCTGTACGAATATCTCGTTCAGAACAATCTGGTCAGCGACAAGCTTTTCGCCAGGCCGCGCCCTGATTTTGAACTTCCGCCAGTGGCGGACGCGAACATCCAGCAATATCTCCACAGCCATGAGAAGCAGTTGTTCCGTTCGCTGCCGCCTTTATTCAAAGGCTACATCCGACTGGGGGCGAAAATCTGCGGCCCGCCGGCCTATGACCGCGAATTCGGCACCATCGACTTCCTGATCATTCAGGACATGCGCGAAATCCCGGAACGTTACGCCCGTCATTTTGCCAATCAGTAAATTCCGGCGATTTTTATTTGAGGACGCCATTGACAATTGCTATATATTGCTGTATAGTAAAAATACATTGACATATATAGTGATTGTACGAATGAAACAACTGAAACCATTGCAAAAAACTGAAATCCCGCTGTATCGACAGGTATACGAGCTGGCACGGGAGAAAATTGCCGACGGGGAATGGGAACCCGGGCGGAAGCTGCCGTCCGACCGTGAACTTTCCGCCATGCTGGGCGTAAACGCCATCACTTTAAGCAAAGCGTTGAATATGCTGCGCAGTGAAGGACTGCTGACGCGCTGTCCCGGTCACGGCACTTATGTGGGGGAAGATGCGGCAAAGGTAGTCGTTCCACGCAAGACGGTGGCATTGGTGTTCGACAGTGCCACCGCCGAAACTTTTCAGCAGGTCTTTTTTCTGGAGCTTCACCGGCTGCTGGAAAGCGTCGGGCTATCCATGCTGTTCTTCTCCTCGGACAACGATCCGGTCAAACAGTTGCGGCAACTGAAACAGATTGTCCGCGACCCCGGCCTGCAAGGCTGTCTGTTCTGGTCGATCCTGACCCATGATCAGGCGCGCGAACTGCTCGAATGCAAGCCGAAAAATTTCCCGCTGGTCTTTATGGACAAACATTATCCGGAACTGACCCACGACTATGCGGCTTTCAATAATTTTGACTGCGGCCGGGAGATGGGACGTTACTTTCTGGACCGGGAAGTGACGCGGTTTATCTGGATTGAAGATGAGCGTGAACACGAGTTCAGTTCGATAGCCGACCGCCGCAACGGCCTGAAAAGCATTCTGCCGCCGAATTCACTGGAGGAATATCAGTTCATCAATGATCGATTTCCGAAACTGCATTTCGACAAGGCGGTCAAATCGGCGGTAATTTTTTCCAGCCTGTATTTTGTCAACAACCATATGGAATATTATCTGAAACTGGAGGGACAAACGGAAGTGTCCGCCTTTGCCAGCGACAGCGACAGCCGGCTGGCCTCGGCTTGCTGTACCGGATTTGTGTTCAGCGCCGCCGAATTGGCCGAAAAAGCGGTGGAAGTGTTGCAAAAACGGCTGACCGGCAGTGATGAATCCGCAATTGCCGGGACGGTCAACTGGAAAATTCTGACGCCGGAACAATCGGCTTTTCATACTTATGTCTGAGCAAGAATAGTCATGGAAAGAAATGAGAGAGCAAATTTTGCACTGATAGAATTTATTAGAGTAATTGCATTTAATATAAGATTAAAAGGAATATCATGACAATCAGGAAAATTTTCATGGTTCACCACACGCATATGGATATCGGCTATACCGACCAGGCGCGCGAGGTGCTGGACCAACAGCTCGGATTTCTGGACAAAGCCGTGGAATTGTGCTGGAAACACGATGATTTCCAGTGGACGATCGAATCGGCGTATCTTGTGAAAGATTATCTGCGCAACCGCCCACCGGAGGCCGCGGAGGCATTGTTTGACTGTCTGCGGCGCGGCCGGATGGAGCTGATGGCGTTCGAAATGCAGCCGCTGACCGAACTTTTCGATGCCGCCGGACTATACGATTCGGTGCGCTACGCCGCAGAACTCGGTCGAAAGAACGGATTTCCGGTGCGGTGCGCCATGCTCGACGATATCGGCGGTTTCGCCGGAGCCCTGCCAAGTGCGTTGAACGCCTCGCAAGTGCGTTACCTGACGGCGGGGGTCGGGGCGTTTCAGGTGTTCCTGCCGTGGGCGGACCTGCCGCACCTCTTTTATCTGCGGGACCGCGCCGGGGCGCAAACGCTGGTCTGGAACCTCGGCGTCGATCGCCGCAAAACGCCGCAGCAGATGAAAAACCTGCTGGCGGTATACGGGCTCGGCGCGAACTTCATCATTCTGCCGTATCTGGAACATTTTCGTGCGGGTAGCGATCGCAAGGTCGAGGTCGAGGGGGTTTCCTGCGCGCCGGCCGTCACCCCGCGCGAGAAATACTGCGAATTCGAAGCACGGCTGGAGGCCGAAAACTATCCCTATGAGGAAGTGATGCTTCAATACGGCGGCGACAACCGCTGGCCGTCCGACTTCCTGCCGGAGTTGTTGAGAAAAATCAACGCTTCGGGCGAACTCCCGCCGATCGAACTGACCACCCCGAGTTGCTTCTTCGAGTTCATGGAACAAAAATACGGCGAACGGATTCCGGTCCGCGAGGGCGTGATCGCCGACCCCTGGAATATACGCGCCAACCCCTCCCCGGAACCCCTGAAAATCTTCCGCCGAGCCCAACGCAACGCCCGTTACGCAAAACAACTGGCGGCGCGGACCGGCTCGGAAAGTGTCCATCATCTGCTGGAAGAAACCGGGGAACAATTGGATCTGTACGTCGATCACACCTGCGGCCTGAGCAGTTGGCATATCCCGGAGCTGACCGATCCCGCCGTTCCACCCGATGATCCGGTATTCGAACCGTTGCGGCAAAGCTGGCAGACCAAGCGTTCCTACGCGATTCGGGCCGACGCGCTGGCCGCCCGGGCATTGGGTGAACTTCAAAACCGTCTGGCCGTCGAGGCGGCGGGGCCCGCGGTGCTGGTATTCAATCATGATGCGAAACCTCAATCCGGGCCGGTCGAATTCACACTGGGGCGTGACATGGCCGGGATCGCGGAACTTTATACGCCGGGCGGTGAAGCGGTGAAATTCGAGCAAATCGGACACAATCATTATCGGGCGGCGGTCCACGGCGTTCCGGCAAACGGAATGCTGGCGCTGAAAGCGGCAACGCCCCCCCCGCCCCCTTATTTCGTCAAACAGCCGGAAAAACTGGAACCGTTGCCGGAAAAACTCGAAACCGGGTATTTCCGGGTGGAATTCGACACGACCACCGGCGCGATAGAGAACTTGAGTTCAAGAGACGGCGGAATTCATTACGGTGGCGCGGGGGGCCTTTTCGAGCCGTTGCTCCAGCATCCGGTGAATTACGCGCTCGGCTGGGAGGGGGCCGGGATGATGCCGCCGCGTGAATTCGACTACCCGTCGCCGGTCTATCATTCAGCGGGTCTGCGGAGCCGGGGTGAAGTCAGCACCGCCATTGAACGGCGGGGGCGTTTCCCGAACGGCACGGACTTCCGGTTGATCCTGATATTCTACCGGGATTTTCCGCGAATTGATGTCCGGTTTTACCTGAATAAACCGGCACACCGCCGTCTGGAGAGCGTCTATCTGGGCGTTCCGCTGCAGGGCGAAACCCGCAAATGGACGCTGAGCCAGAATATCGGTACGGTTGACCCCGACCGCGACCTGTTGCCGGGAGCTATGCGCGACGCTTTTTATATCGCCGATGCCGCCCGCGTGGAAACCGCCCGCTATACCGCCGTCATGCACAGCCCGGACGCCCCGATTCTGCATCCGGGTTCGCCGCAGTTATTCCAGTGGCATACGCAACGCGATTTCACCCAGGAACCTCCGGCGTTTTTCTGGCAAATCCATCACAATATGCTGATTACCGACTGCCCCGGCTGGCAGGATATCCACACTGAATTCGGTTTTTCGCTGTATTTGTTCCCCGGAGAGGGAATTGAAGGCGAAGTGCCGCCGGCGGATTCGCTTCGCACGGTCTGGCACCAAGGTTTACATTGAGAGACACGCCTCGGCCACGGAGTCCCAGAGCAGGAGCCCGCGATCGGTCAGGCGGATGCCGTCCGGCTCGATAACAATCAGTTCGGCGGGAAGCTGAAGCTGTCGGAAATCGGCGGCGATCCCCTCCCAGTCCTCCCATTGTGCGCGTTTCCACCCGGCGGTGGTACGCAGGCCGAAGGCGAAGATTTCATTGCGCCGCATTCGGGCGTCGAGATGGTCGAACTCCGGTTTTTTATCCTCGAGCCATTCGGTCAACGAAGCGGTTTCAGTCCAACGGTCGGCTCCATCGAATGAACTGGCGGCGGGACCGAGCCCCAGATAGGGTTCGCCGTGCCAGACGGCGTTGTTGTGGCGGCATTCGAAGCCCGGACGGGCATAATTCGATATCTCATAGCGCATCAGCCCGGCTTCCGCCAGGACTTCGCCGGCCATCTGCCACATATCGGCGGCCAGTTCGTCGTCGGCGATTTGTTCACAGCCGCAGGCGGCGGCAAGCGCGGTTCCCTCCTCCAGCGTCAGGCTGTAGCAGGACAGATGGTTGACGCCGCAGTCAATGGCGCGGCGCAGGTCGTCGCGCCAATCGTCAAGGGTCTGCCCCGGTATGCCGTAGATCAGGTCGATATTGAACTGCCATTCGGGAATACCGCGAATAATTTTGACAGCGGCGTCGATGGCTTCACTGTCGGTGCGCCGCCCCAGGATTTTCCGAAATTCGGGGTTGAACGACTGCACCCCCATACTGACGCGGGTGATATGCGGACGCAGGACCGCGGCCTTGCCGGGAGTCATGGTTTCGGGGTTCGTTTCGATGGTGGTTTCGAGCGTGGAGTCCAATGCCGTGCAAAGGCGGTCCAATTGCTTCTCCGTCAGAATGGTCGGGGTACCGCCGCCGACGAACACGGTCCGCGGCGTATGCGGCGCGATTTTCGCCCAATACTGCTCCATAATCCTGTCCAGCCAGCGGTCGATCAGCTTCTCGTCGGCGCCGGTGGCCGAATAGAATGCGCAGTAGCCGCATTTGCGGCGGCAGAACGGCACGTGGATGTAAAGGTTCGGATACATATTACTAACTCACCTCAATATTGGTTTGCCGAATAAATGTCGATGATGATTTCGGTAGCGGTGCGGGCGGCCTCGCCGGATACCGCGGGTTCGCGGTCAAGTTTTACCGCTTCTATGAAATCGCGGATGACTCCTTCGTGGCCAGACGTGTTGCTGACGGCGGCGCTGCCGGCCCCGCTGTGCAGTTTCAGCCCGGCGGAAACGCTCGGATTCGGCAGGTCGCCGATCTGCCATTCGGTGATTACGTCGTTCACCAGCGTCAGGTAGCCGAGATCGCTGTGGATCATCATTTTGGCCGGGAAACCAGGGTAGCAGTCAGTGGAGGCGGTAATGGTCCCGATCATGCCGTCCGAATGCTTCAAAATGGCGACGCCGTAGTCTTCGCCCTCCATTTTATGCAAGAATGTGCCGAGCATGCTGACGGTTTTTTCCGGGCGGCCGAAAAACCACGCATACAGGTCGATGTTGTGACTGGCCTGCTGGATGAACGGGCCGCCGCCGTCGAGGGCTTTGTTGCCGCGATAGACGGCGCTGTCGTAATAGGCCTGGTCGCGGTAGAATTTGACTTCGAGCTCGCAGGCGAAGATTTTGCCGAGCCTGCCCTGTTCGAGAAGCTCTTTTACGATCATATTGTCCGGAGCCAGCCGCCGTTGATAGGCGACCGCCAGTTTGACGTTATTCTCGGCGCAGGCCCGCAACGCGGTATCCATCGCCGGAATGCTGATGCCGAGCGGTTTTTCGCTGATGATATGCTTGCCGAGCCGGGCCGCCGCCACGATACCGAGGTGGTGAAGGCCGTTCGGCGTGGCTGAGAGCCGCACCCAGCGGCAACCCCACGCGACTGTTCTGGCCTTTCTGGCCATCGCCTTGGCGTCGCTGAACCTGCGCG
>CALABZ010000443.1 GCA_937888615.1 uncultured Lentisphaeria bacterium
CTGGAGTTCAGACGTGTGCTCTTCCGATCTCCCGGAACGCCGGGTGGCGGCGGCGGTCATGCTGATCCGGCGTTTCGGCGAACGGCCGCTGCATCATTTTGTCGAACTCTCGATGAAGATCGGTTCTTACGGCGCATTCATCGACGAAATGCTCTCGCAGTTGGCCTTGAACGACGACATGTGGGACCATTGGACCAATTTTCATAAACCGCGCAACACGCCCGCCGCGGTCATGGGTCGCAGTCGCGCTCTTGAACTTGCCGTCAATGTGATCCTGCCCGCCATGCATGCTTACGGTTTCATCGAAAAACGTCCGGGAATCGCGGAATTCGCCGCCAACGCCTGGCGTCAACTGCCGCCGATGCAGGAAAATACGGTGATCCGCACGGTCGCCGCCCGGTGGTTCGGCGGGCACGAGTCCGCCATGGTGTTGAATGAATCGGCGGCGGCAGGGCAGGGGGCGATCCAGCTTTACCGCGAATTCTGTCTCAAATGCGGCGGTGACTGCGCCGGATGCCGTTTACGGGAATCACTCTGCTGAGGCTGTGCCGCTTTGCGGTTTTGGCAGGGTGGCGGCGAACGCTGTGTTGGCAAGTCCCATGACCGCCGCAAAAATGAACAGCACTTCCACCCCCAGCGTATCCCACAAAACCCCGCCGAGCAGGGCGGCCAGCACACTGATCAGGTGGTTTACCGAGATCCCGGTGCTCAGCGTGGAGGAGAGTTCCTCCTTCGAATCGGAGATTTCGCGCACGTAAATGCTGGCAGCCATGGCGGCGGTGCTGATGATGGCGTCGAGAACATAATTTATGATGACGACCCACAGGGCGATGTTCGGCGGAAACCATTTGTTCGCGAAACCGTATATGACGCAGACGAAGAACAGCACCACCGTGTCGTAAATCATGATATTACGGTATCCCAGGCGGTCAATCAGTTTACCGACCGCCGTACCGCTGAAAATGTTTACCGCCGCGCAAGACCCGATCAGAATCGCCATTTGCGCCGGTTCAAGATTATAAATCTTGACCAGCACGAAAGGGGCGAAGGTCAGAAAAATCTGTTTGCGAGCTCCATAGAACAGCTCAAGAATATAATATTTGGAATATTTGCGGTTGAAATAAAGACGCGGCCTTTTGACGATTTCATCGCCGACTCCTTTCGGAAACGAACAGAAAAAACAGATCAGGGTCAGGCCGATCAGGATGATCCAGACGGTGTTGTAAGGAATGATCCGGGCGACATCCGGGAAGAGTTCATGGATTGAGAAAAAGACCAGCGCCACCAGAAGTCCGCCGAGAACTTGTCCCAGGTAGCCGACACTGGAGAACATGCCCAGCGAAGCGCCCTGTTTATTGGGTTTGGCGATATGCAAAGCGATGGAGTTTCGTATCGGCATCATCAGGTGTTCCCCGGTGCTCCACAGCATCACCATGCAGATCACCAGAAAACTGCTTGAGCCGGAAAACAGAAGCCCCGACGCACCGACCAGCGCCACCAGCGTGGCGATTCGGAGAATCCGCCATTCCGTGAAACGGTGCATCAGCGCCAGCAGGAAAACCAGCAGTAACCCGGGCATTTCGCGGAAAAACTCCAGCACGCCGCGTTCTCCCCCGCTGTAATGGTGAATATCCACCAGATAGTTGTTGAACACGCCGGTAAAACAGCCGACGGCGACTCCGAAAAAAAGCACTCCGGCAAAAAAGTTCCGGGCTCCGCGCCCGGAATGGAAAACGTCATTGAGTTTTATGAAATTCTGCATTATAAAAGACCGTTTGAATTATTTGAATTACGAAGATTTCGGCCGCCGCCGGGAAAATGTCTGGCGCAGTTCGTGTAATTCCGGACAGCGACAGACAAACGCCAGCACCAGATAAAGGACTCCACAGCCCAGAACTCCGGTGATCAACGGCCACAGCCCCCCGAAATGGGTGCGGCTGAGAATATGATTATACAACAGGTAGCCGCCTCCCACCGCCGCCACCGAGACGACGGCAATTCGGAAAATGCTCAGGTGAACCGGCTTCATGCCCAGCGATATGCCGAGTTTTCGGCGCAGGATCAGGAGCAGCAGCATATTGTTTGCCAGCGACGAGATGACGGTGGCGAGGGCGATCCCTCCCTGGCGCAGATACTGCATCAGGATCAGGTTCAGGATGATATTCATGGCGATGACGCAGACCCCGACGATGACCGGCGTCTTCATGTCCTTGCGCGAATAAAATGTGTTGACGATGATTTTGAAGGAACAAAACAGCGGAATGCCGAGCGAATAGAACAGCATGGCAAAGGCCGTTTCCTGCAGGTCGCTTTCGGTGAAGCGTCCGCGCAACAGCAGGCGCTGGATGATTTCGGTACGGAACACAATCATGAACACCGCCGCCGGAAACGACAGAAAATAGATGTGGCGCAGCCCCAGCCGCAGGTGCGACAGCATCGCGTCGATGTCGCCGCGGCCGACCGCGTGAGACATTTCCGCCAGCAACACCCCGCTCACCGATACCGCGAAAACGCCGACCGGGAAATAGATCAGCCGTTCGCTGTATTCAAGTGCGGACACCGCCTGCGCCCCGAGGTATGAGGCCAGGAAACGGTCTGACACCGTGCCGACCTGATAAGCCGAGGCTCCGAGGACACCGGGCAGGGCCAGTGTGTACAATTCGCGGATGACCGGAAAATTGCGGATGTCGCGCAGGCGGAACGGCGGCAGGATTTTCTTCCATTTCATCAAGACAAGCATCATGGCGAATTCGCAGACCCCGGAAACCAGCACGGACCAGGAGAGCCACTGGAGTACGGATTCTCCGCTCCGCCCGAGGCGCATCATGACGAACAGACAGCCGATCATGAAAATATTCAGGAACAGCGACCCCAGCGCCGGCAGGAAAAAGACCCGGAACGTGTTCAGCACCGAACTGAAAACCCCGACCAGGCACATCAGAAAGATATAGGGGGAAAGCAGCGGCACCAGCTTGCAGGCCAGAATGGCGTGCTCACTGGAAACAAAGTGTTCGATGACCAAGGCGCCCAACGCGGTCAGCACGGAGATCCCCGCCAGCAGCAGCGACAACCAGAAAAAGACGGCGTTCAACTGTCGTTTTGACTCCTCCGGACCGGATTGTTCGAGGGTGGAAGAGAGCAGGGGGACCAACGCTTGGGCGAGGGCTCCTTCGCCGAGGATGCGGCGGAAAATATTGGCGACGGTAAACGCCAGCACCCAGGCGGCTTTGCAAACGCCGCCGCCCAGTACGTTGGCTTCGAAAATGATCCGCAGGAAACCGAGAATGCGGCTCAGGAGGTTGGCCAGCACCACCCCCATCGAGCTTCGTAAAATGCCGTGATGTTCCCTGCTCATATGTCTGAATTATACCGAGAAGCGGACGTGGATGACGTCACCGTCCTTTACCTCGTATTCTTTGCCTTCAATCCGGAGTTTGCCGGCGGCCTGCGCCTTGGTCCAGCCGCCGAATTGCACCATGTCGTCGTAGGTGATGACTTCCATACGGATGAAACCGCGCATCAAATCGGTGTGGATCTTGCCGGCGGCCTGCGGGGCGAGGGTTCCGGCGGTGACGGTCCATGCCCGCGATTCCATTTCGCCGGCGGTGAAAAACGTCACATACTTAAGGAGTGTGTAACCGGTGCGGATGACTTTGGTCAGCCCGGTTTCGGTCAGGCCGAGGTCTTCGAGGAAAATTTGGGCTTCATCGTCGTCGAGCTGTCCGATTTCCTCTTCCAGCTTAGCGCATACCGGGACCACTTCGAGTTTGTGAGAGGCGGCGTAATCAATCAGCGCCTGTGATCTGGGCTCTTTGCCCCAGGCGCGGAGGGTATTTTCGTCGACGTTGGCGCAGACGAAAGCGGGCATGGTACAGATTAAGCCGAGCGTTTTGACCAGTTCGACTTCGCGGGGATCGTCATGATCGTAAGCGGGGAGGCGGCCTTCGCCCAGGTCGGCGATCAGGCGGTTGGCGAGTTCAAATTCGGCTTTCATTTCGGGATCGCCGCTGCGCATCTGTTTTTTGGAGCGTTCGAGACGGCGTTCGAGCATGTCGAGGTCGGCCAGCATCAATTCGGTCATGATGATTTCGAGGTCGCGGACCGGATCGACATCACCCTGTACGTGGACCACATCGCCGTCATCGAACAGTCGTACCACATGGACGATTGCGTCAACATTGCGGATATGGCCGAGAAATTGATTGCCGAGTCCCTGGCCTTCGCTGGCGCCTTTGACCAGGCCGGCGATATCAATGAATTTCAGCGAGGCGGGGACGATTCGCCCGGAATGCTCCAGTTTGGACAGGACTTCAAGGCGCGAATCCGGCACCGGCACGATTCCGGTATTGGGTTCGATGGTGCAGAATGGAAAATTGGCGGATGCCGCGCCGCCTTTGCATAAGGCATTGAATAAAGTGGATTTACCGACATTCGGCAAACCGACGAAACCACAGGAAAAACTCATAAATCATATCTCCGGCTGTTTAGGGAGTTGGCTGATAAATAAAAAAACCCGCCGGAAAGGGCGGGCATTGATCGGAACGCTCCGGGTTAGGGAGCCACAATGGCGTCTTTCGGATAAAAGAAGTTGAACGCATTGTGTTCGGTGTCCACCACCCACTCGGGATACAGGATCGGGCCGTAACCCCACGCGGTTGTGTTGTAGGGGTCATCGGAACAGCCCGGCAGGGGCATGTAGAAGGTGACGATTTCGAGTACGCCGACCAATTCGCGGGCTACGGTGTGGAAAATACCATCGAATACGCCGTAGGTCAGCGCCGCGATTCCGCCCTGGGTATGGTTAACGTCATAGGGACGAATCAGCAGTTCCAACGGTCCGAATGCCACGTTGGCGACGCCGCGTCCCAGCTTGACGATCGGATTACTGGTAAATTCGTCCGCGGCCGACACTGTGGTTACCGACATGAACGCACACAGGATTACCCCCACCAAAATCAACTTCTTTGCATATTTCATTAAACCGCCCTTTTTTTATTCGATTTAAACTGGTTTTTTTATCGATTTACTAATTTCATTGCTGAATATACTTTGAATATTCGAAAATTTCAAGAACTTTCTTTTACATTTTTCATTTCAAATGATAAATTATATGTGTTTGTGATAAATTCAACAGAAGGAAAGTCCCTGATGGCAAAAAAATCGATAAAAAATGACAAGGAACAGCGTTTTTCCGCGCTGACTTTGCTGAAATCATCGCATACCGCTTACGCGGAGTCTCCGGACGAGGCCCGGCTGGAGACATTTGACAACCTTTACGCGGACCGTGATTACGTGATTACATTCGACTGTCCCGAGTTCACGTCGCTCTGCCCTGTGACCGGCCAGCCGGACTTCGGCGCGATCACGCTGCGTTATGTGCCGGACCAAAAATGCGTGGAAAGCAAGTCGCTGAAACTGTACCTGTTCGCATTCCGCAATCACAACTCCTTCCATGAGGAAGTGGTCAATACCATTCTCGACGCCGTGGTCGCAGCGTGCAAGCCGCGCCGGGCCGAGGTCATCGGGGTTTTCCGTCCACGCGGCGGAATCGCCATTCACGTCAAAGCTGTTTACGGAGATAAAATCGATGCATGACGAAATAACGTTCGTTGAGGGCGGGAGCGTTACGACCCCCGCCGGATTCAAAGCCAGCGGTGTTACCGCCGGACTCAAAGCCAGCGGCAAAGCCGATATGGCGATGGTTTATTCGGAAGTTCCGGCGAATTTCGCCGGTGCGTTCACCAGTTGCCTTTTTGCCGCCGCGCCGGTTCAGCTCTGCCGCCGCCGTGTGCTTGAAAGCAAATTTCTTCAGGCGGTCGTCGTCAACAGCGGCAATGCCAACGCCTGCACCGGCAAGCCCGGTCTCGACAATGCCGAGAAAACCTGTGAAGCCGCCGCCGCCGCGCTCGGGATCAATCCCGAAGCCGTCATGGTTTCCTCCACCGGCCGGATCGGCGTAAATCTGAACATGGAAAAGATCCTGAACGGGGTTGCACTGGCGGCCAGGGCGCTGGACAGCAACGGCGGGCTGACCGCCGCAAAAGCGATCATGACCACCGATACTGTGCACAAATGCGCCGCCGTCACCTTCGACGTGAACGGACGCAAGGTTTCCATCGGCGGCATGACCAAGGGCTCGGGGATGATTTCCCCGAAAATGGTGTTGCCCCACGCCACCATGCTTTGTTATATCACCACCGACGCGCAGGTTGACAACGCCCTGCTGGCCGAAATGCTCGGCGTCGGTGTGGACGGCTCTTTTAACCGGATCACCATCGACAACGATATGAGCACCAACGATACCTGCGTGATCATGGCCAACGGCAAGTCCGGCGCGGTCATTTCCGCCGGTTCGCCGGCAGCGGCGCTGTTCAGCGAAGCTCTCGGACAACTGATGAAACACCTGGCTGTCGCCATGGTCCGCGACGGCGAGGGCGTGACCAAACTCATAACCGTGGACGTGTCCGGCGCACGCAATCGCGAAGACGCCGAAAAGGCCGCCCGGGCCGTCGCCAACTCCATGCTGTGCAAAACCGCCTGGTTCGGCGGCGATCCGAACTGGGGGCGTGTAGCGGCGGCGCTCGGTTATTCGGGAGCGCTTTTCGCTCCGGAAAAAGTGGACGTGTTCTACAACGACAAGCCGGTGATCCGGCAGGGACAGGACGCCGGGACTCCGGAAAAGGTGCTCGCCGCCGAAATGGCCGGTCGGGAATTCACCATTTCCTGTCGCCTGAACGCGGGCGACGCCTCGTATCATATCTGGACGTCCGACCTGACGTATGAATACGTGAAGATCAACGCCGAATATACGACCTAGTTCGGCGTTTTGGTCAGGCGGCGCCGGTCGCACCGGTACATCTGGATCGCATTCCAGGAATTGTGCCAGAGCACATAAAATACCGGACCGAGCGCCGCCAGCGGATTGGCGAACGTGATGGCCATGAAAATGATGAACGATGTGTTTTTCTGGCCCAGCGACTGGCTGGCCTCCCGTCCGTATTTGCGTCCGCCCAGAATTCCGCCGACAGTGAAGTTGACGGCGCAGATAACCAGTGACAGCAACGCGATTCCCAGTACCAGCAGTTTCGGTACGTTCGGATTCGAGCGAAAGAAGAAACTCGCGTCGGCGGCGATGATAAAAAGCATCAGCGACCAGGCGCTGAATGAAATATTGCGGCATTTCGCCTGCCACAATTTTGCTTTCGGATAAAAATAGCGCGTTATGGCCGCCGCCGCCACCGGCAGGGCGATCACCAGCAGCAGCATCTTGAAAATATCCCAGATAAACGTGAAGGAGGAATTGCCGGTCACCGGCGGCAGCAGCGCCAACAGCGCCAGCGATACCCCCAGATTGGTGATGACGAAGGAGGTGACGACAAATCCGGGTCGTCCGCGCAGAAAATTCATGATCACCGGAGCGGCGTTGGCCGTCGGAGCCATCCCGATGAAAAATGCCGCCAGCGCCAGTTGCGGCGCTCCGCACAGCCGCAAGACCGTATAAGGCACAAGCCCCATCAAGATATTGGCCAACAGCAGTTTCCAATGCAGTTTCTGCGGCTTTAGCTGGTGCGGATCAAGTTGAAGGCAAACCAGATACAGCATTCCAACCAGAATCCAGCGCAACAGGAAATTCAGGGAATGAGCTGCGGGAAACATCATCCCCAGCAGGAACGGAATAAATATCATGGATGGTCTGATTAATGTCTTTAGCATAACGGTGATTCCTGATTTGTAGTACAAATTAATATACTGCAAAATTGTAATAAAACAATAGGCGGACGTTAAAAAGATTTGACTATTTCGGTTTGCGGTTTATAATATCGAAATGAAAACGAAAAAACATTCGACGCTCGAATACGCCATTGTCGCTATTCGCAATTATATCTTGGACAACGAACTGCAGGTGGGCGATCCGCTGCCGCCCGAAATGGAATTGGCCCAGCGCCTCGGCATCAGCCGCAATATCATCCGCGAAGCCACGCGCCACTACCGGACGCTGGGGATCATCCGGAGCAAAACCCGGACCGGCGCGGTTATTGGCAGGCTCCTGCCCGAAAATCCGTTCAACGATTTCATGCCGTTCTTTGCCGCCAGCGAGGAACTTTTGCCGAAATTGGTGGAAGTGCGGGTGCTTCTGGAGGTCGGCGCGGCGGAGTTTATCGCCGCCAATATTACGAATGAGGAACTTGACGGACTTGACGAAATCTGCCGCCAGCGTGAAGAAAGTCCCACCGAAGAGGAACGGTTGGAATTCGACCGTCATTTCCATGTGGCTTTGCTGAAAGGGGCGCACAATCCGTTGCTGGACAGCCTGATCCCGCTGGTGACGGACTTTTTCTTCAAATACAAAAATATCAACAAACTGCTTCGTAACGTCAAACCGGCGATTGAGTCCAATCTGGACCACCGGCAGATTGTTGAAATGGTTCGGCTCAGGGATTCCGCCCTTCTGGCGCAGAGGCTGCGGGATCACAATCAAGTCTATTTTGAGATGTTCAACGATCCGTCTCTGGCACGGGAAACGGGAAAAAGTGAAAAAAATTGAACTCCGACGGGGTTTCCAATTTGACATTTTCGTGAACGGTTTTAAATTCGATATAGAGTGAATCAGTAAATAAAGTGGAGATACAGTTATGGAACTGAATACATTGTTGGAAGAATTGGAAGAGACCATGATGCAAGCCGAGGAAGCCATGATCCGCGATTTCGCGGGCATCCGCACCGGCAAGGCTTCATCCGCCCTGGTCGAAGGCATTCAGGTTGATTATTACGGCAGCCATGTCCGGCTGAAGGAAGTCGCCGGCATTACCACGCCGGACCCGAAAACGATCGTTCTCCAGCCGTGGGACAAGAACGCCCTGGGGCCGATCGAAAAGGCGATCATCGCTTCTTCCCTTGGCATTTCGCCGGTCAATGACGGCCGCGTCATCCGGTTGCCGATGCCGGAATTGAGCACCGAACGCCGGGCACAGCTCTCCAAACAGGTGAAAGCCCGCGGCGAAGATGCCAAAATCACCGTGCGCAACCATCGTCGCGACGCCAATGAAATCGCCAAGAAAGGGCAGAAGAGCGGCGATCTCACCGAGGATGATCTGAAGGAAATGCTCGACCAGATCCAGAAGCTGACCGATGATTATACCAAGAGCATCGACGCCCATATTGAAACCAAAGAAAAGGAATTGATGTCGATCTGAGTTCGGTCAGACAACTTCAATGAACAGAAAATTCTATATCTGGCTGGGGATTATCACTCTGATCGGAACCGGCATTCGCCTCGGAACCGGTTTTGAGCTGGCTCTTTTCCGGGGCGGCCTTAATTCGGTAATGATGCCTCCATTGGCGACCGACATGGCTACGTACTGGGAAATCTCCACTCGGATTGTGGGCGGGAGGTTTACCGGCGAATTCTATTATCAGCCGTTCTACTATGCGGTTTTCCTGCCGGTCATCCGCTGGCTGTTGGGCGATTCCATCTATGCGGTCATTGTGGTGCAGGCCTTGCTTGGCGGCGCCGTCGTGTATCTGGTGGGGCTGTGCGGCAGGCGGCTGTGGAACCCGACCGCCGGATTGATCGGAGCTTCCCTCGCCGCATTGTCCAGCGTATTGGTGCTCTATACGCCGTTTCTGTTGCTTGAGGTGCTGCAGAGTTTCTGGCTGATCCTGATTCTTTACCTGGCCCTGCGCGGCACCATGCGCAAAGATCCGGTGGAATGGGCTTTGTGTGCGCTGGCGTTGGGATGTTCGATCCTGACCCGCGGCAACAGTTGGCTTTTTCTGCCGGGACTGCTGTTTGCGGCGGTATGGTCGATGCGTTTGAAATCGACAGCGCTTTACAAAAACATCATCAGCGGGTTTCTGACGGTATTCGTCTTTATCGCACTGGTGATTTTGCCGCAATTGCCGTTTATTATCCATAATTCGCGGGTATTGGGGCGGCTTTCCGGGCCGTCCACCGCCGCCGGGGCGGTGCTGGCGCTCGGAAATACCCCCGAAGCACCTCCGGGCGGGCGCGAACCCGGTCTGCCGGCCGGTCCCATGGAGTATCCGCCGACCTGGCACAGTTGGATGGAGGGGGAAAAACAGGTATCTGTCCCCGCGCACATGTTGAGATGGTTTCAGGAAGAGCCGGAAGCGTATCTGGAACTGACGTTTCGCAAACTCCTGCTGTTCTGGGACTATCGCGAAATCCCGAATAATATTTCGATGAGCGTGGAGAAAGGACGCAGTTCGTTCCTTTCTTATATGGCCTTGATTCCGACGGGGTTGATTCTGGTCTTGGCGCTGGGGGGGATGATCGGTTCGGTGATTTCCTGGTTTTACGGTTCACGGCGATGGCTGTTGCTGTTGCCGCTTTTCATGGTGGGGGCGTATTGGGGCGCGACGGCGATGTTTTATGTCCTTTCGCGTTTCCGGGTGCCGATCGTGCCGATACTGACGGTGTTCGCCGGGATTTACCCGGTCTGGTTCTACGAATTCCGCAAAAAGAAATCGCAGGATGCCTATATGTGCGCCGGACTGGCGCTGGTTTTCGGCGTTTTCATCTGTTTCACGTCCTATGATTTTTACCGGTACAAGCTGGAACCGGCGGTGATGCGCTCGGTGCGTCCGCATGGAGTGCATGAACTGTTGACCAACGGCAAAATGATGTACCTTGACAATGGCCCGATGACGTTCGGCGACTGGAAACCCCTGCAGCTTCTTCCGAAGGTGCGGATCACGAAAAAGTTTGCGGTCAAGCCGGTGCCGGGCGAAAAAGCCGCCGAATTCGAGTTGTCGCTGTTTTCCGAAAACGCCGGTACGGTGACATTGTCGGTGAACGGGGCACGTTATGACTTTGTTTTTCCGGAGGGCGGATGGACCACGCACTGGATTCCGCTGCCGCGCCCGTCCGATACAGTCGAACTGGTTATGTTGTCGGTGAAGGACGATATTTACTTCAGAGTCGACTATCAGCGCGATTACGGGCGAACTCAGATCAATGGCGAACCGTTTCCCGGTGAACTGGTCTGCCGGCTGTTTTTCTCCGATCCGCAGGCCGCCAAGCCGGTGGAGGATAAATCGTCGAAACCGAAATCGCCGGATAAAAAAGAGGCCGAACCAGCCGAGGTTCCGGTCCCTCCGGGCGTGGTTGTCAGTGCCTGAAAAATTAAAGCAGGCGGAGACGGGACGCGTTCCGTTTCAGCCAGTTTTTGGGCTTTTCGTAGTTCGGGTACATGCGGGCGACCAGCGCCCAGTAGCGGGGGGAGTGATTCATTTCCCGCAGGTGGGCGAGTTCATGGACGATAATATAATCGATAATTTCCGGCGGGCATTGAATCAGCCGCCAGTTGAAGCGCAAATATCCTTTGGCGGAGCATGAACCCCAGTTGGTGCCGGCGTCGTTCAGACTCATCCGGTTGTATTGGAGATTGTGAGCGGCGGCCAGTTCCGGAGTACGTTTTTCCAGATATTTCGAGGCTTGTCGGCGCATCCAGTTGACCAGCAGTTCTCCGGCCTTGTCGGAGAGTTCTTCGGCTACAACGAAGGCTTCGTCAAATTTGATGGAATGGCTGCCGCTGTCGCCGAAAAACAGCCGGTAGGGCGCTCCAAGATAATAAAATTCCTCGCCTTCGCTGAAGCAATGCGGCGGATTCTGGCGGGCGCCCAGGATTTTCTGTTTAATCCATGAGGCGTATTTGTTCAGAAACAGTTCGACCGTTTCATGCGGCAGATGGAGAGGGGTACGGACGACGACCTCCCCGGCGGGGGTGATCTGCACGCTCAGGCGCCGCCGTCGCGGCGACCTGAACAGCAGGTATTCGAACTCACTTGTTGACAGTCTGCTGGGGGGCGGCGCAGCGGATGATTTCTTTGATGACGACATTTTTTACAGGGACATCCTCATGGGGATAACGGGACCCGGTTTTTACGTTCTGGATTTTCTCGACGACATCCATGCCTTTGATCACTTTGCCGAAGACGCAGTATCCCCAGCCCCGGGCATTTTTGGCGGTGTGGTTGAGGAAGTCATTGTCTTTGGTATTGATGAAGAACTGGTCGGTGGCGCTGTGGGGATCGCCGGTGCGGGCCATGGCGAGGGTGCCTTTGGCGTTGTCGACTTTGTTGTCAGCTTCGTTCTGAATGGGTTTATCGGTGGGTTTCTGGTTGAATTTTTCATCGAAGCCGCCGCCCTGGATCATGAAATCCTTGATGACGCGATGGAAAATCGTACCGTTGTAAGTCCCTTTATCGACATAGGAGAGGAAGTTTTTGACGGTGACCGGAGTCTTGTCGTTGAAAAGTTCGACTTCGATGTCGCCCATTGATGTTTTGATCATGACATATTCCGCCGCGGAAGCGGCGAGGGCGGTCATGATCAGGGCCAGTGCTAAAAATTTACGCATGGGATTGCCTCCGTTCAGAGTTGAGTGACTTCGGTGATGACGACATTTTCGGTCGGTACGTCGCGGTGTCCGCCGTGGGAACCGGTCTTGACGCCCTTGATTTTGTTTACCGCATCCATACCGTCAACGACTTTGCCGAATACGCAGTAGCCGAAATGCTGGGGGATAGGGGCCTTGAAGTCAAGGAAGTCGTTGTCATTGACGTTGATGAAGAACTGTGCGGTAGCGCTGTGGGGATCGCTGGTGCGGGCCATGGCGAGGGTGCCGGTCTGGTTGCCGATGCGGTTGTCGGCTTCATTGACGATGGGCTTGTTGGTGGGTTTCTGGGTGAAGGATTCATCGAAACCGCCGCCCTGGATCATAAAGCCGTCGATGACGCGGTGAAAAATCGTGCCGTTGTAGAAACCGTCCTCCACGTATTTCAGGAAGTTTTTGACGGTTTGCGGGGCCTCGGCGTCAAACAATTCGATGGTGATGTCGCCGAAGTTGGTTTTCATAAGAACTTTGCTCATTGTTTACCTCAAAATCAAATTTAGAACTATTGGAAAGATAGATGTTCTTTTGCCATTTTCAAATGGCGGTATGAAAAAAAAATCCGAGAAAATACCGTTACAGATTTGAAAAAGGCCGTTTTGGGCGGTATTTTATGACCTTATAGTAAACCTGAATGTGGTTCAAACAGGCAAGATGAAGATTATTACGGAAAAACTGGTTCTCGTATGACGCCCGGCAAGGCCGGGAGTATCGTGTATTGCAGTTTTTCTGTCGCAGCCGAATCACAGCCGCACCGGGGTGAACTGTAATTCCGAACGCTTCCCGCCATCCCCCCGCGTCGTACCATGACAAAAAAAGGAAAATCGGAGACCCACATGAGTGACCAAAAACGCGAAAATGACGGAATGATGAAAGGTAGTGAAATTGTGATCAATTGCCTGAAGCGGCAGGGAGTCGACACGGTATTCGCCTATCCGGGCGGTGCCGCCATTGATCTTCACCAGGCGCTTATTGATTCCGGTATTCGAGTTATTCTGCCCCGTCATGAACAGGGCGGGGCGTTTGCGGCAGGCGGTTATGCCAGGGTTTCCGGCCGGGTTGGGGTGTGCATGGCCACCAGCGGCCCCGGAGCGACCAACCTCCTTACCGGCATAGCGGACTGCTTTTCCGATTCGATCCCGACGGTGTTCATCACCGGTCAGGTCGGCGCGAGCCTGATCGGCAAAAACGCCTTTCAGGAAATCGACATCATCGGAATGACCCGCCCTATCGTCAAACATAGTTACCTGGTCCTGGATATCCGCGAACTGCCGCGGATCGTGAAGGAAGCCTTCATGGTTGCGCAGGACGGACGTCCCGGCCCGGTCCTGATTGATTTGCCGAAAAATATCCAGCAGCAGCAGTGCGTGCCGGAATTCAATACCCATATCAGTATCCCATACAAGCCGAAACCGATGGCGAAGGCGGAAGATATCGAAGCGATCCGTCAGGCAATCCGCAGTGCGAAAAAGCCCTGTATTTATTTCGGCGGCGGCATTATTTCCTCGGGCGCTTCGGAAGAACTCCGCAAGTTCGTCGAGTCTTACAATATTCCGGCGGTTTGTACGCTGATGGGCGTCGGCGCACTGCCGTTCAGTCACCCGCTTTTTCTGCGGTGGCTGGGGATGCACGGCGCGACCTATGCGAACTACGCTGCCAACGAATGCGATCTGCTGTTGACGTTCGGGGCGCGCTTTGATGACCGGGTGACCGGCAATCCGCAGACATTTGCGACCGGCGCCACCATCGTCCATGTGGATATCGACAATTCGGAAATTAATAAGAACAAGCGGGCCGATATCGGCGTTCGCGCCGACATCCTCGACGTGTTGAAAGAGCTCAACAAAGAGCCCATCCACAAGGATTACACCGAATGGCTGGCGCAGGTTCATAAATGGCAGGAGATGTTTCCGCTGGATTTCGAACCGCGCGCTGATATCATACAACCGCAGCGGGTGGTCGAACGCCTGTTCGAACTGACCGATGGCAATGCGGTGATCGTCCCCGGCGTGGGACAGCACCAGATGTTCTCGGCGCAGTTCTACAAGTTCAGATATCCGCGCCAGCTCCTGACTTCGGGTGGGCTCGGCAGCATGGGCTTCGGATTGCCCGCGGCCATGGGCGCCAAAGTCGCATGCCCGGAAAAAATGGTGATCAATATCGACGGCGATGGCAGTTTCCAGATGAATATCCAGGAACTCGGCACCATCCATATGGAGGAAATCAATGTGAAGATGGTGATCCTGAATAACCAGCACCTTGGCATGGTGGCCCAGTGGGAAGATCATTTCTACGGCGGCCGACGCGGCAATACGGTGCTGAGGGACCCGCTGATGGAGCGTCCATATCCGGATTTCGTGACCATCGCCCGGGGCTACGGCATTCCGGGACGCGAGGTTTACAATCTGGAAGATCTGGACTCGGCGTTGCGGGAAATGCTCGACACGCCCGGACCGTTCCTGCTTGATGTCCACACCGGTTACGAAGAGCACGTGCTTCCGATGATTCCGGCGGGAAAAGATTACAAATGCACCATTTCGAGGCATTCAAAGAAATAACGATGAGTGAATTATTATTATACAAAATTGTTCTGATAGCAGCGGCGTTGGTCAGCTTCGCCGCTGCTTATCTTTTGCTTAAATTCAAGGCCCCGGACCTGCCGGTTTGCGAGAAATTGCTTCGCAACCGTAACCTCGGCGTACCGCTGGCGTTGGCCGGACTGCTCTGGTGTGTTCCGTATTCCCGCCCGCTGGTGTGGGACTGGATGGTGCCGTGGCTGTTGCCGCTGGTGGTGGTACTGACAGTGCTGATATACTTTTACCTCGAATACCTGCCGTCGCGGGCTGTTGCCGGGATCATGATCCTGTATACCGCCTACGTGGCGCAGGAATCGTATGCGTTCCACACGCCGGGGGCGGGATGGCTGATGATCCTGAGCTGGCTGATGGCTGTCGTCGGTATGTTCATTGCGGCCAAGCCGTACTTGATTCGCGACTATTTTCGCAAGATTGTGGTGGATGAGCGTTACCGGTTGATCGGGGGGGCTTTTTTCACCGTTTACGGCCTGTGGTCGTTGACGGTCGGGGTTATTCACATCGTCAAGGGGCAAATCGTATGAAAACGGAAGAGGCGGGGTTCGATATTGTGGCATTTTGCCGGGCGTGCGGCGTTCCGGACGTGGATCATTTTCTCGAACGCTGCTGCGTGTTGTACGATGTGCTGGTGATGACCAACAAACAGTACAACCTGACCCGGATTGATTCTCCGGAAGGTTATTGGGTCAAACATATCGCCGATTCCCTGACCATCGCCCGGTATTATCCGGCGCTGACGCGGGAACGCCTCCGGGTGGCCGATATCGGCTGCGGCGCGGGATTTCCTTCTCTGGTGCTGGCGCTGGCCTTTCCAAATTTGTGGATTATGGCGATCGACTCCACTGGCAAGAAAATCAAATTCGTTCAACAGACCGCCTCCATTCTCGAGCTGAAAAACCTGCGCACCATCCATGGCCGGGCGGGCGAACTGAACCGGCTGGATGAGTGGAAGGATTATTATCACGTGATTACGGCCCGTGCGGTCGCTCCAGCCTCCAAAATTCACGGTGAAACCAGAAATATGCTCAAACGGGGAGAAGGACGCTACATCCTCTACAAAACCCCCGAATATGTCGCCGCCGACCTGGGTGAAATGAATGCGCTTACCGGTACTTCCGGGATGACCTGGGGAGCGACGGAAGAGTTTGACCTACCCAACCAGGCGGGACGCCGCCAGTTCCTTCATTCGAATAATACTCAATTAGGGTGAAATTTTAAAATTTCACCCTAATTGAGTATAAGTTCGATATTTTTCAATTCGGTACTTGAAAAATATCGAACTTATACTCAATTAGGGGTAAACTCCCAGGAACAGTAAAACAACGTATTGAACGGAAGTATGAAAAAGAAGCAGAAAAATCTCGAACAGAACGACGACCCTGGACCGCGATGGCGTGGGGTTGCCGCCGGGTTGGAGTTCTGCTCATAAGTTCATGAGGGACGCCGGCCCCATCCCCAGCTCCACGCGTGAAGGTCGTTTCCAGGTGTCTTGACACGCATCATCATCAAGACAAGGAACAAATTTTATGCTCGTAAGCTACGACATTATTGAGGGACGGGTTGTTGAATGTCCGCCGGACAAACTCGGTCGCATCCAGGTATATACGACTCCCGATGAGGAGGACAAAAACTATCTGGTAAACGAATGCGGGATTGATGAACACACGTTTCATTCGGCATTGGACGAAGACGAAATTTCCCGTATTGAGTACGAGGCCAACCACGTGGCCGTCATCGTGAAGCAACCCCGTAACTACAAAGGGGACAGCAATCTCGACTTCAAAGTGGGATCGTTCGGCGTGTTCCTGTTTCAGGACCGTGCGATTATTCTCCAGGCGGAGCCGACCTACCTGTTCGAACACGGCAAAATGCCGTTGCGCGGCAACTCTTCCACCGGGGTTCTGCTGAGACTGCTTTACCATTCCACCCATCATTTTCTGGAACACATGCGGGTGATCCGTTCGATTTCCGATGAAATCGAAACCAAAATCGAGCATTCCATCACCAACCGCGCACTGGTTAGCATGTTCACTCTGCTGAAAAGCCTGACCTACTACCAGAGCGCCATCAGCGGCAATCAGGTGCTGATGCAGAAAATCAAAAACGATTCGCGAAAACTTAACTTTTCCGAGGAGGAGAGCGATTTTCTTGACGACATCACGGTAGAGAACAAGCAGTGCGACAACCTGGCCCGAATTTATACCGACATTCTGACGGGCATGTCCGACGCGCGGGTGTCGGTGGTCAGCAACAATCTCGCCATCATTATGAAGCAGTTGGCGATCATCAACATCGTGTTCATGCCGCTGAATGTAATTACCGGTCTCGGCGGCATGTCCGAATATTCGATGATGACCAGTCATGTCTGGTGGCCCCACGCCTACAGCGCGTTGGTGCTGGTCATGGCGGCAATCGGTTATATCACTTATCTCATGGTCAAACGTGTTGGCCTGGGCGAACAGAAACAACGCAAGTGACGGAGGCAGCACATGGGTAAAATATTTTCGCTGTATCCGTTTAAGGATTCACCATCTTCCCGGAAAAAATCGCGCCACAGTTGGGATATCATCTGCGCTTTGACCGGGCTGATTATCATTTGTTCGGTACTGGTCTGTTTCCGCGAGACTTATGAAATCGGCGAGCCGGCCATGCATGGTTTTCCGCTTTGGTTCCTGCTGTTTCTGGCCTATCCGGTTCTGTTTCTTTTGAGCATTGTGAATATTATCTTCGGCGGAAGCGGTTCGACAGTGGTGACTTACGTGGCGCATGGGAATCCGGCGATCGGCCTCGGCATTGTTGATTTTCTGGCGCTGGTCATCATCTGGGCGGTGATCCGTTTCCTGATTCTTCGCTTCTTTGGTTCGCGCGGAGTACAGGTGTGCTGTAATTTCATGCTGATGATTGCGGGCTGGGGGATTATCCAGTTGTTCTATTTTCTGATGGTTTTTCTGTGGCACAGCGGAGGCTTCGAGCCCCTCCATCATCACCTGGCGGAGCCGGAACTGAAGCCTTCGCAAGTCATCGCTGCGGAATCGCAACCTGCCAGCAACCTTGAGCTCCAGTACCGCAAATATGAACTGAAAAAAACCAATCATTAATTGCAAAATCCCGGATGTGGATTATCTTAAACCGATACTTATAAATTCACAGGAGAACATATTTATGGATTACAAAACCTATTTCCGGCAGTATCCCACCCGCGACGGATATTTCGGCGAGTACGGCGGTATCATGGTGCCGGACGAATTGGTTCCGGTGTTTCATGAGATTGCCGACGCCTACAACGCAATTTGCCGCAGTGCGCAATTCATCAGTGAACTGCGCCGCATCCGCAAGGAATTCCAGGGCCGTCCGACTCCGGTCTATCACTGTGAACGTCTTTCCCGTAAAATCGGCGGTGCCCAGATTTACCTGAAGCGCGAGGATCTGAACCATACCGGCGCTCATAAACTGAACCACTGCATGGGTGAAGGTCTGCTTGCCAAATTCCTCGGCAAAAAACGTCTGATCGCCGAAACCGGAGCCGGCCAGCACGGCGTGGCACTGGCGACTGCCGCCGCTTATTTCGGCCTGGAATGCGAAATCCACATGGGCGAAGTCGATATCGCCAAACAGGCTCCAAACGTGGCCCGGATGCGGATTCTCGGCGCAAAAGTGGTTCCGGTGTCATTCGGGTTGAGAACCCTGAAAGAAGCGGTCGATTCCGCTTTCGAAGCTTATCTGAAATCCTATAAGGATACCATTTATTGTATCGGTTCGGCACTCGGACCGCACCCGTTCCCGTTGATGGTGCGTGACTTCCAGATGTGTGTAGGGCTCGAGGCCCGCGACCAGTTCTTTGACATGACCGGCATCATGCCCGATGTCGTCTGCGCCTGCGTGGGCGGCGGCAGTAATGCGGCCGGTATGTTTTCCGCTTTCCTGGACGATCCGGTGGAACTCTGCGGGGTCGAACCTCTCGGCACCGGTTCGGCGCTGGGGCAGCATGCCGCCAGCATGACCTATGGTCGGAAAGGCGTACTGCATGGTTTCGAAAGCATTCTGCTGCAGAACAGCGATGGTTCGCCCGCTCCGGTCTATTCGATCGCCAGCGGCCTTGACTATCCGGGCGTCGGTCCCGAACACGCTTTCTGGCGCGATGCCGGGCGTGTGAATTATGTTACCGCCAGCGATGCCGAAGCGGTTGACGCGTTTTTCAAACTTTCGCGTTATGAAGGGATCATTCCCGCACTCGAAAGTTCCCATGCGGTGGCTTATGCCATGAAGCGTGCCGGCGATATGCATCGAGGCACGATTCTGGTCAACTTGAGCGGTCGCGGCGACAAAGACGTCGATTACGTGATCGAACATTACGGTTTCGGCGACAACTACGGGTTCCCCGGAGAATAAATGAATGCCCGGAGGATTCTGTTCATTCACCCGAATTTTCCGGGACAATTCCGTTATTTGCTGAAATTCTGTGCCGAAACGGGCGAATTCAAGCTGGATTTCATCACCGAAGCCCTGCCGGTGAATTATCCCGGTGTGACTTTTCACCGGAGTTATGAGCCGGGACGGTCACGCACGGAAAGCGTCGGGACTGTTTTACGCAAACTGGCATTGAAAGGATATTCCCCGGATCTGGTGATCAGTCATTCCGGCTGGGGTAGTGACCTGCTGGTGCCGGAGATATTCCCGGAAGCCCGCCTCCTGTCATACCCCGAATGGTATTATCGGGCAGGCAATCCGCGGAATTTGCCGATTATCAAGGCGCTGGAATATTGCACCTGCGCTCTGGTTCCGACCGAATGGCAAAGGAACCGTTTCCCCATCCGTTTCCAGAATAAAATCCGGGTTATTCACGAAGGGGTCGATACGTCTTTTTATAAGCCGGACGCCGAAGCTGTTTTCGAATTCTCCGGACAACGCTACACGGCGAACGATGAAATCATCACTTACGCCGCCCGCGGACAGGAGCCGATCCGGGGATTCTCCGAATTCATGCGGGCGCTGCCGGCGATTCTGGCGGCGCGCCCACAGGCAAAAATCCTGATCGCCGGAGAGGACCGGGTTTGTTACGGCGGCAAACATTCGTCCGGGCAAAGCTGGCGGACGCTGTTGTGCGCCGAGCTGAAGCTTCCCGAAGACCGGGTCGTTTTCTGCAACAAACTGCCGGAGGAGTATTTTCGGAAATTCCTTCAGGTGTCGTCGCTGCACATTTACTTGACGAAAGATTTTATCCTATCCTGGTCACTGTTGGACGCCATGAGTTGCGGCTGTTTGATATTGGGAAGCGATGCCGCTCCGGTGCAAGAAGTCATTGCGCACGGACGCAACGGTCAGCTTTGCCCGCTGACCAGTGACGCGATTGCGGCGGCGGCCGTTTCGATGCTTGAAAACCGGGAAGGCTTGCAGAATCTAAGGGCGCAGGCCATTCGTGATATACATGCTCGTTACGAAGTTTCCGACTGTGTGCGGAAACAATATCAACTGGTTCGGGAGGTGCTGGATGATTGACACTGAACGTCTGGTTTTGCGGGAAATGACCGTCGACGACTATGCGGACCTTGCCGAAATCCTCCAAGATGCGGAGGTTATGTATGCGTATGAACACGCTTTCAGCGATGCGGAAGTAAGGGATTGGCTGACGCGAAATCTGAAGCGGTATCAGGAATTTGGATTCGGCCTGTGGGCGGTGATTGAACGCAAAAGCGGCGAGTTTGTCGGCCAATGCGGCCTGACCATCCAGGATTCCGGGGTAGGGCAGGAACTGGAGATCGGATACCTTTTCAAACGCAGGTACTGGTATTGCGGATTTGCCACGGAGGCGGCGGCGGGATGTCTGAAATATGCGTTCGAGACGCTGAAACGCCACCGGGTTGTCTGCATCATCCGTGACAGTAACGATCCATCGCGGCGGGTGGCCGAGCGACTCGGCATGCAGGTGATGGGCCGCATGGTCAAGCACTATTATCATATGGATATGCCGCATGTTATTTATGGCATTCGTAATCCTGCCGTCGAGGTTTCCGACTACTGCCCGGATTGGGCAGACCGGTTTCGGGAATTAAAAAAGCTTTTGAGTTCGCTGGACCATTTGGTGGTCCATATCGGGAGCACTTCCGTGCCGGGGTTGGCGGCGAAACCGGTCATTGACGCGGATATGATTCTAGAGGATTGGAATATGCGGGAAGACGTTATTGCCGCGCTGGCCAAGTTGGGATTCATATACCGGGGGGACTTGGGCGTTCCGGGGCGGGAAGCATTTTCAGAAACGCTTCGCCTGCCGTTTGCGCACAACTTCTACCTATGCCGGGGGAACAGCGAGGCTTTGCGCAATCATCTGCTGCTGCGGGATTACCTGAGGGTAAATCCGGTCGATGCGCTTCGCTACGGAAATTTGAAAAAACAGCTTGCGGTTCAATACCCGGCGGATGTCGATCAATACTGCATTCACAAAAGCGACCTGATTGCCGAATTGTTGTCGAAGGCGGGGATGGACCCTGCCGACGTCAATGCCATTCGGGCTTTGAACCTGACTCCCATTCAGTGATTCTTTTCAACAAACGCTGAAATTACGGCAAAAAAAAGAGGGATCATTGTGTGATCCCTCTTTGTGGGTTTTGTTTTCAGGCGGTTTTGCTCTTTCTGCGACGGTTCAGGACTAAAGCGCCACTGCCGAGGAGAAGGGTTGCCAGTACACCGGGGAGCGGTTGGCCGCTGGGGGCTCCGCCGCCGCCTTTGTATTCTCCGCCGGCAAGTACAAACTCAATGCTGCCGTAGTCATTGAAACCGAAGTTGATGCGGGTATTTCCAGCCTTGTCGGTTTCATTGATCTGACGGGAATCCACGCCATCATGTATTTCGCTGATTGAAGAGCCTACAGTACCACCGGGAGTGGTAACCCAGAAACTGAGGACTTCGCCTTCCTGGAAATCCCCGACATAATAGGCCTGGGTATCAACTGACTTATTGCCATTGTTGTTTGTATATGTGACCATTTGGGATTCTCCGCTGCCGAGCGTCGTTACGCCGGTGGCTACGTTGGTCGCACCATAGTTGCCGGCGGTCATATTCGCATAACTGCCGAGGTCAGTGAGGTTGTTCCAGTTTGAAACGAAAGACGAGAAGTAAAGACTGCCGCCCTGGGTAATCTTGAGCGTCAGCTTCTGAGCCGAAGTCCACGTGCTCCATTCATTTCCGCCAGGGGTACTGATGATTTCATACTGTAACGCCGCAAATGAGCTGGATGCCCAAGCCGCCGCCAGTATTAATGTTAGTAATTTTTTCATGTATTTACCTTCCTTTCCCTGCAAAGGGATAAATTTTCTGTCCACTATTGAAAGTGAACCTTTTTTGTTCCTTTGTTAATACTATACACTATTAGTAGTAAATGTCAACCTTATTTACAAAAAAAGATTAAAAATATAGCATAAAGGTATAAATACGCATTTTGAGTTCCAAAAGCTGAAATATCGATGGTTTGGAAAATAATTCATCCGGCGAACCGCGAGCTTAGCCGGGTTCGCCGGGGGTTGGCAATGGCGATTTATCGGATGATTTCGCGCCAGGCGTTCAGAAGTTTTGAGGCGGTAGTTTTGTCCAGCGGGTTGGAACGGGGAGCCGTTTCATAGCCGCCGCGCCCGTAGTTCCAGGGATTCGGGATATAACTGCTGAAGCCGCCGTTGCTGTGCGACACCACAAACGCGAGTTTGCCGTTCAGGATATCCTTGCGCAGTGCCAAGCCGATTTCCACGAACGGTTCGCCGGGGAGCGAGGCGATTACGACATCGCCGAAAGAGATACCGGTCAGGGTGACGGTATGGGACGTTTTGATTTCGCGAATCTGCAGCAGGTTGTAGGCAAAATATTTGAGGGCGAACGGCGTTTTGCGCGCCAGGTCTTCGGAGGTCAGGTCCGCGCCGGAAACACCGACGACTTCGATTTCCGGGTACTGATCCATAACCGCCTGAGCTTCATTTACTTCCTCTTCTGTGAGTTGACGCGGGGCAATCCGGATCGTTTTGCCGAATGTTTTCAACTGCGCGGCACACGGTTTCAATGACGCGAGCGACCTGGAAACGGTTTCCGCATAGCCTTTGCCGATGCGTTCGGCTTCGGGATAGTGGGTCTGGACCATGTCCGTGGAGACGTCGAAATGATTGATATTGCCGGCACAGCCGATCAGCGGCATGACCAGCGAACCCGCGCCGAGTTTTTCCTGCAGCGCGCGGACCGTGAAACCGGCCCAGTCCGCCGAAACGTTGTTGCCGCCGATAGTGTCGGTGTGGTTGACGATATTCAGCAACAGGGCTTTGATTTGACCGTTGCGGCTGATCGCCAGCATCGGGATTTCCGGGTCGATGTCTCCTTCGGAGGTGCGGATGTCCGGGTTCAGCTTGCCGGGATTGGTGACGACAGTGCCGTCTTTCATCCAGTAACGGCGGTTGAAACAGAAACGGGCATCGCTGGAGATCGGAAGAGCGTCGTGTAGGGAA
>CALABZ010000444.1 GCA_937888615.1 uncultured Lentisphaeria bacterium
ACGGGGATTACTTTTTTTCAAGCATGAATCGATATTCTCTTGTTGAACTCCCAAAGTTTTGCAAGTACCTTCGATACGCATAATTCACCTTTGTTTCTTTACGTGTCTTCTAAATCGCGAAGCCGATTGCGGCGGATGGCTTCGATTTGAGTGATATATTCGAGTTTTAGTTCAGAGCAACCGCAAATGGCGCATTCGAACCATGTGTCTACGGTTGGCAGCGGCTGTATTTTCGAGGGCTCCTGCTTTTTTGACTTTTTTTTAGACGGTTCATATTCCGTTCCGAAAAGATCGTATTCATCGAGTGTGTCATAATCAATCTGCGAGTCGTTGCCTGTTTCCAGGAAATCGTTCGGATCTTTTTCGGCATTTCTAGAGGCGGCCTCAGGGGTGGCAGGCTCGAAAATTTCCTTGCGCCAACGTATGGGACGGCGCAAGCAACAGTTCGGACAATAGGCGCATGGGGCGATGTCGTTTGCCTGACTCATATTCATTTTTCTTCCTTATATTTGTGATGTTAGTGCATTCTGTGAAATAAATTAACTTGTTAATTTTCAATAATTTACGCTGCATTGAAATTTAAAAAATCCTCCAACTGCGATTATATTACAACTTTCTGAAAATTAACAACATAACCTCAGAAGAAGGAACAAAAAACGATGCAAATATCTTTATTTTGTGATTATCGCGGGTACGCCAGCTCCAAATACGAGAGCCTTTTTCTTGCACTGGAAGAATCTTTTGCCATTGTCGCTAAGAAAAGGGGCGCAGGCCGCATCGGTTACGGCGATTTGGCTTACCTCAAGGCTTTGGTCTACAAGCACGCCGAGGAAATCAGCAGCGTTCCGGAGCTCCTGCGCAATCTCGCCCGGAATCCGGTCATCTGCGAGATGATCGGTTTGCAGTATGATTCGCTGCCGGATTCGTCACGGTTTTATGCGTTTCTGGCGAAGACGAAAAACTCGGAAATCCAGGCGATTCATCATGCCGCGGTGCAATCGCTGATCAGCGGCGGCGTGGTTTCGCTCGATGTCCTGATCGCCGATTCCAAGCCGGTCATGGCCAACATCAAGCACAACAATCCGAAAAATCCCGGCCGTTCGCTGAACAAGGAGGACGAAATTCCCCGTAATCCCAGGGCTACTCTCGGTTATTATTCCTACCTGAAACAGCCGTATGGCAACGGCAAACAGTTCAGTTATTTCTGGGGTTTCCGAACACACGCGCTGATCTCCGAAGAAGGCGCTCCGCTGGTCGAAATCACCAAACCGAACAACCTCACCGACGACCGGATCGCGATCTCGCTTTTGCGTAAACTCGTGCGGGTTTACGGACAGAAGAAAGGACGCGTTTTCATTGGCGACTCCGCTTATGACCACCGCCATCTTTACAACTTCATGAAAGACGAAATCAAAGGCCAGGCCTGTATCCCGATCAACCCGCGCAACCAGCAACCGCCCAAACTTCTCGGCGAAAACGGTCATCCCATCTGCCCTGCCGGGCTCGAAATGAAATACTGCGGCATTGCCAGAAGCGAAGGACGCACACGTAAAATGTTTCGCTGCCCGATCACCGCTGGTTCACGCAAGGAAAAGACTGAACTTCCCGAACAATGCCCCTGCAATCATGAGCGGTTTTGCACCGGCAAATGTTTCGGCTGCACCGCATATATCGATGTCACCGACGATGCCCGCGCCCAGGTGCCGCGCCAAAGCGCATGGTACGAACAAACATACGATAAACGCACCGGCGTCGAGCGTTATTTCTCGCGCCTCGGGCATCGCGAAGCCGAACAGACCACGCATTTCAATTACCGGTCCATCCGCAATCAGATGAGCATTGCCCATCTCAGGCTCGCGCTTACCGCCGTCGCAGCAGCATTCATTCTCGAACAGCCCGATAAAATACGCTGTTTCCGATCCTTTGCCGACGCCGCATAGCTTTGCGATAATCTCAAAATTTTCAATCAACTCCGGCGAATTTTCTCATCCGCCTTAATCCATTGCGCCTTTTTTTGACGCTTTTTTCGGTATTTCTTCTTATTTCTTCTGCAATTTGCCTTTTTTCAAAACCTTGACGGCTTTTCCCAATGGCTGAAACCGCTTCAATCTTGACTTTTCCCTATTTCGCAGAACTCATTTGTGATGTTATCTAAACACGACTAATTTTAAATAAAAATCAAAAAGGCGATTTGATATTTAAGTCGGAATGAGCAATTTTTATGCCAATGCATTTCATGCGCCGGAATGAATCAAATGCTCGATTTGGCGAAGAGTTTCACCTGTAAAAAAAATGAGCCTTGCTATTAAATCCTGAACACTACTTTTTCAATAATTTCCGCAGTTGTCAATCAAAAAAGTCTCTGAGTTCGGCGCGATTTCAACCGGTATTGGAATGAATCGTCACCGGAAAGAGTAAAAGTTACAAGGGAGTCACCATGCTCATCGGTATTGTTTGTTTCATCATGATTTCATAAGATGGAGCAATTCCCGTGCCAACCGCCACTTCAGGCGGTTTTCGGTGGCCCTAAAAGGCCGCGCGGTCAAAAAGTGAACACTGTGCGCAATATTTTTCATTTGTTTCGTGTTCCATGTCAAAATCCTCCTCGAAAAATTATGGCATACCGTTTGCTTTTGATTTATCGAATAACACCACAGGAGAGGAATGTTCATGAATACAGCTCAAACACCATATGTTTTTAATAAAAGCGGGACCATATTCAAGCCGGAAACCGGGAAATTATATGTTTTCGAAAAGAACAGCGTTCAAGTTCTGGTGGCATGGCCGCAGCCGAAAGCCTGGAAAAAAACGCTTCGCAAATATCCGCAATGGGTTCGCTTCCGACCCTCTCTTTCCTTGTTGAACCACATCGAACTTCCCGCGCTCGAACAGCCGCTTTTGCCCGGCATGGCGGAGCATGAATTGTACGATTCTCCATGGCTCAAATGGTATACGACAATTCCGATGGAAATCAGAATGGAACTTTCATCTTTTCGGAGTCATAAGTGGGAAATGCTCTCTTTTTTCGCTTATTGCGGAAAGCCGGCCCTTGAACTGGCGCGCTCCAATCCGGCGCTGACGTTTGCCCTGGCGAACTGCCGTATTTTCCGGGCGAAGAAGTTGACCCATCCGATGCGCTCCATACGGGCACAGCTGAAGCATAAACAAAAGGATATTCTCGCCTGGCTGGGGTTTCCGGGCACATCATCTTGCCGGGAAATATTGCGGAGGATTCCACATCACGCTGTTTCCGTTATCGGATTGATGCAATTGCGTGATGCAATGAAAGATGAAAACATGTCGAAGATATTACAGCATTGCAGATGGCGGAATTGGAAATCATTCATGCTTTTGCGGCTGGAATTCTATGATTTTCTCTCCGTGCCGTTGATCGAGGAATTGTCGGATATGTCCAATGAGCGTGAAAAGTGGTTTCTCTATAATTCCGAATGGGAAAATGCGTTTCGACATTTTACCGATCTGGCCAGAATGTATCGGCAAGTATCTGAGCGACCCGCCGTAAAACGCCTGGCTGATTACCGGCAGTTTATCGAATTTCACGACGCGTTATTTTTGAGATTAAATATAGAGAAATGTTCTTTGTCTCCGTTTCCGGCTCCGCCGATTCCGGGGACCGCCGGAATTATTCCGATTACGGACTACCAGGAACTCGTCCGGGAAGGCAACGTCCAACACAATTGCGCCGCATCGTATGCGGAAGAAATAATTGGTGGGAATATCGCGCTTTACCGCATGGAACAGCCGGAGCGCTGTACGCTGGAGATATGCCGCCATATTTCCGGCCGATGGACCTTGGCCCAGATCAAAGCTTTCGCCAACAATAACGCCTCTCCGGAAGCAATAGCGGCGGCAAAACAATGGTTAATGGAATACGGAACATAATCGGCCTCAAACCTCGAGAACATAACAGGAAAGGCGGCATTAACGTACATGAAGCCCGCTTTTTCTGTGCCCGCAAATGATATAATTGGCCAATCGGAAAGTTCTCATATTTTCATTGGTCATTCACTTTTATCAGAGAATAGTCACCGCGTCCGCTTCCGGCACAAAAGCTTTAACTTGACTCATAGGATCAAGGGAGCCGCGATTAAGCTTTACCAGCACGATTATTGGAATCATTAAATCTTTCGCCAACTTCTTTATGCCGTTGGTCATTTCCACCATGCCCTGCAGATAGTTTCCGGCTTCGATGTGTTCATCAAAACTCATGAGCCGGAAGTAGTCAATAGCAATGAGATCAATGTTATTCTGTTTTTTCAGCTCACAGGCTTTTGTCTGAAGCTGGACAAGAGATAGTTTTCCGGATGTTTGAAAAAGGATTTGCGCTTTTTTCAGGGTTTCCGAAAAGGTTGCTTCCGAAACTTGCTCATTGAGACTTTGCAAGCGGCTGATAATCTATTCCAAGGTCACTTCCAGGCTGAAAAGGTCACTCGCGAAGAGTCGGTATGGCGAAGGATCATATTGAGAATTCGTGTCGTTTTGCCGGTGCCGGGGCGTCTTGCAAGCATAAACAATTCTCCGGGTTTGAGTTTTGCGATATAGTTATCAAAGCCTGCGGCTCCACCTGTCCCGGGCAACTCGCGATTACAACTTTTGCGGTCAAAATTTGTCATTATAAATCTTCCTTTTATGTTGATTATTGATCGTTTTCATGTCATTTTTATTTATTTGCCAAACAACGTTCAGGGCCCAGCAAAATTAGTCTTTGTTCGGCACGCAGCAGCTTTACTTCATGACGGGCGGAAGCGATCAGCCGCTCAATATGCGGACTTGTCCGTTGGGTTTGAAATACCAATTTCCCTTCTTCCATTTTTACGATCAGGGCCCGGATTCTGCGCCGGGGAAATTTTTGATTGTAGCTTTCGATATTTTCAGTCAGGCGGAGCAAAATATCAAATATGCAATCCGGGCATTCAAACTTCCACGCGCCTACGGAACGGGCTCCATAAAGAATTGTTCCCGTCTCAAAAAGTTTTTGTTGCAGTTCATTTTTTATCATGATTCATTTCAATGGAATGATCGTTAATGGGAGTTCTATCATATTTCGAGCGGCAGTATGCCGCTAATTCATCAAATCCCAAGGCGGTGAAAACTTCCTCCAAACGCAAAAAAAACCTCCTCGGAATCCGCAATGTTGGCCGTTTTTCTCAGGCATCGTACTGCAATGATTTTGTTGCTCAGAAGTTTCAGTTGCCAATCCGCAATTTCGATAAGTCCGCGACAATCGTTTGTCCGGCATTCGGCCTCCAGCAAACAGCGCACCCATTGTCCGGACTTCTGAAAACCTCCAGCCAGCTCTTGGCGCACAAAATCAGGTGATACGCGGGATGTGCAATGAAGCAATCCGTTCGGCTTCACGCAATAATTGTTCCGTAGCGGACGCATCGGTCAGATATAATTTCGGCACTTTTACAAAATATTCAGAATATCTCATAACAGCAATTTTCCAGCCGGCATGAGCTGCCGAAGCAGTTGTCTTCTGACCCATTGATTGGGTACGATTCGCGGGTTGGTGTTGATGAAATAATCGAAATCAGCTTGGTTATTCTCCAGTTGACGGTTGTAATACCAGTTATTGCTCCGAAACTTAACTACTTGTAATTTTAACTTGCA
>CALABZ010000445.1 GCA_937888615.1 uncultured Lentisphaeria bacterium
AATTGATGCCGCTCCTGCGTGAAATTCACGGAGAATCAAGCTGTACCGACAAATTCATGCTGGCGGACATCCCGGAACTTGTCGCCCAGGAATTCGTCGAAAGCATCCTGCCGGAATTCCTGAACGTCTCGTACTGCGCCTCCGTCGAAGGCACCCGGGTGTTCATCAACGGCTTCGACAAGGCCAAAGTTCACGAAATCGCCGATCAGATAAAGAAGCACTTCGGGCGCGCCGTCCTGCGCGAACCTCATTTGAATCTAGCCGATGAAGTCGCCGAGGGCTTAGCCATCGCCGGTTGCAAACTCGCCACCGCCGAATCCTGTACCGGCGGACTGATCGGCGCCGCCTTCACCGACATTCCGGGGGTATCCGCCATCTACGAGGGAGGGATCATTTCCTATTCCAATGAAGTGAAACGACGCGAACTCGGCGTATCGCCCGAACTTCTGGAAACCCACGGGGCCGTCAGCGCCGAATGCGCCCGCGCCATGGTCGAGGGCATCTGCCGCAGATTCCACACCGGAGCGGGAATCTCCGCTACCGGCATTGCCGGTCCCGGCGGCGGCACGCCGGAAAAACCGGTGGGGCTGGTTTATGTGGCGGCCGCGTTCAACGGCCGTGTCAAAGTAGAGGAACTGCATCTGCGCGGCAGCCGCGACCTGATCCGTCGCCGCACCGTCGCCAAAGCAATCAACCTGCTCCGCACCTTGGTTCACTGAATGAAAAACTCTTTTCTGCCGATTTTCCGGCCTTTGCGGTTTGAAAATCGGCAAAAGATGAGTACATTTCATTAAATATGTTTTACGCAAATTTACGCATCTTTACATAAACGTGATGAAAGGAGCATTGTCAAGATGGGAAAACTTTTCGGTACCGACGGCGTCCGCGGCAAAGCGAACACTTACCCGATCACCCCGGATATGGCCATGAATATCGGACGCGCCACCGCCAGCGTTTTCGGCGCCGGACACCAGCCCGGATTGAAAGCTGTCATCGGCAAAGACACCCGCCTCTCCGGGTATATGCTCGAATCCGCCCTCACCAGCGGACTCCTCAGCATCGGCATGGATGTACTTGAGGTCGGACCGATGCCGACCCCCGCGGTCGCGCACCTGATCAAATCCATGGGAGCCGCGTGCGGTTTCATGATCACGGCCTCCCACAACCCCGCCCACGATAACGGCATCAAGATTTTCGGCGGCGACGGTTTTAAACTGCCCGACGCCGTTGAAGACCAGATCGAAAGCATAGTGCTCACCCAGGATTACGCTCGAATGAGCGCACTCCCGGAAGTCATCGGCCGCGCCTCACGCATTGATGACGCCCGCGGACGCTACATCGAATTTGCCAAAAGCTCGATCCGCAATCGAAGTTTGAAGGGATTGCGCATCGTTCTCGACTGCGCCAACGGCGCCGCCTATTCGATTGCGCCGCTGATCTTCCGCGAACTCGGCGCGGAGGTGATCGTCACCGCCAACATGCCGAATGGACTGAACATCAACGACAAATGCGGGGCCACCTGTATTGCGCACGCCTCGAAACTGGTCCGCGAATACCAGGCCGACGTCGGTATTTCGCTGGACGGCGACGCCGACCGGGTAATTTTCTGCGACGCCGACGGCAACGAAGTCAACGGCGACCGCATCATCGGCCTCTGCGCGCTCGACTTCATGGAACGCGGACGGCTGGCCAACAATACCGTCGTCGTCACCAATATGAGCAACCTCGGGCTTTATGAAGCCATGAACAAAGCCGGAATCCGGGTCGAAGAAACCCAGGTCGGCGACCGTTATGTGCTCGAACGCATGAGGCAGAGCGGGTTCAACCTTGGCGGCGAACAGTCCGGTCACGTCATTTTTATGGATTACGCCACCACCGGGGATGGCATCATCACCGCGCTTCACGTGCTCAAAATCATGACGTCGCGCGGGAAAAAACTCAGCGAGCTGGCTTCTTTCATGGAAGAATTTCCGCAGGCACTGAAAAGCATCCCGGTCAAAGAGAAAAAACCTTTCGCCGACACCCCCGCCCTGCGCAGTGTCATCGCCGAATGCGAAGCCGCACTCAAGGGAACCGGGCGTACCATTGTCCGTTATTCCGGCACCGAACCGAAAATCCGGGTATTGGTGGAGGCCCGCAGCCGTTCGCAAGTGGACCTGTGGCTGGGGCGAATCAGCGAAGTAATCGAGCAGGAACTCTGCTGAGGAATCACTTCCGGAAAATTCTTTTGACCGGAAACGACATATATTCTTGAAAATGCAGATCTTCGGTGCTAATTTACTCCGTGACCTGAAACCGTTGAGGAGGTGTAAATGAATGTTGAAGTGATTGACGTCGGCGCCCCGCTGACGATGCAGCCGTTGAGCTGCGAACGTCGGATTATCGATATTCCGGTGGCTGGAGTACCCATCGGGGACCAGTTGCGTTGGCTTTTCGGCGACAGCAGTTCAAGCACCGAGGGACATCTCAAAATCCGCGGCGACCTCTGGCCCTCCCCCGAACTGGCCCAGAAAATCAGGACGTCCCGCAACAATCTCAAAGTTAACAACGCCGAAGGTCAACTGTTGCTGACCCTGAACGTCAATGACTCCGCCGATTATGAGGAAATGACGCTTGACGCCAAATCGATTGAGCTCAAATATCCGTGGAACATCCTTGAAATGAACGAGCGGATCGTGGACTTTATTTCACAAAACCGCCTGGACGGAACCATTCACCGGTGTGCCGTCATCGACGGCGTGGCATGGCTGGGCAAAGGTTCCGTGCTGCTGCCCGGTGTCTATATTGAAGGCAAAGTCATCATTGGCGAAAACTGTAAAATCGGGCCGAACTGCTATATTCGCGGCAACACCTACATCGGCGACAACTGCCATGTCGGACAGGCCGTGGAAATCAAAAACAGCATGCTGATGCGCAAAGTGAGCGCCGGACACCTGAGCTACCTTGGCGATTCCATAGTCGCGGAATTCACCAACCTCGGCGCAGGAACCATTACCGCGAATTTACGGCACGACGGCAGCAACCATCGTTCGATGATTCAGGGGGAGCTGGTCGATTCGGGACGCCGCAAGTTCGGTACGATCATCGGCGCCAATGTCCATACCGGAATCCACACCACCATTTACCCCGGACGGAAAATCTGGCCCGGCATCTCCACATTGCCCGGCGATATCGTCCGCAAAGACCTGGTTACGCCATAGTCAGCCCAAAAACCAGCATTCGTCAAATCATGCCTCGCCTGCAAAGCGGGGCATTTTTTTTGTCCGGCAAGCTCATCTAATGATTTTCTAACCATTCCCTAACCTGTTCCTAACATTCTCTAATCACCGTCTAACAAAGGCGCAGTAAACTATATACCAAAAGGCAGGGAAATGGTTCTCTGTCCGAAACAGGAAAAAACAGTCAGAGTATGAAGAAAATCATCATTGCCATGCTGGCCGGACTCACCGCGATATCCGGGGCCGCACAAGATTCGAAAACCGTCGTCAACGGCGCCGGGGCCTCTTTCCCCGCACCGGTCTACCGCATCTGGACCTATCAGTACAGTACCGAATCCGGCAATCGCGTTAACTATCAGTCGCTCGGCTCCGGGGCCGGGATCAACCAGATCAAGGCCGGCACCGTCGCTTTCGGCGGCACCGACAATCCGTTGACCAAGGAAGACCTGGACCGCAACGGGCTCCTCCAGTTCCCGATGTTGATGGGCGGCGTGGTCGTGATCGTCAACGTGCCGGGCGTTAACGGCAGCAGCCTGAAACTCAACCAGGACGTCCTCTCCAAAATCTTCCTCGGCGAAATCACCACCTGGAATGATCCGCAGATCAAGGCCATCAACCCCGGTTTGGAACTGCCCGACCTGAAGATCACCGCGGTCACCCGGGCCGACAGCTCCGGTACCACCTTTATCTTCACCAACTACCTGACCAAAATCTCCAAAGACTGGGAAACCAAGGTCGGCTGCGGCCCCGCCGTTAAATGGCCCGTCGGCATCCGCGCCCAGAAGAACCCCGGCGTCTGCAACAACGTCAGCAAGATCCGCGGCGCCATCGGCTACACCGAATACACCTACGCCATCGAAGCCAAACTCGCCATGCCGCAGCTCCGCAACAAGGAAGGCAAATACATGGTTGCCGCTCCGGAAGCGTTCAAGTCCGCCGGCGCCAACGCCGACTGGCAGAACGCCCCCGGGTTCTACATGATGCTGACCGAACAGCCCGGCGAACAGAGCTGGCCGATTGCCGGACTGACCTACCTGCTGATCCATCGCAACCAGACCGATACGGTTGTGGGCAAGGCTCTCCTGGACTATATCAACTGGTGTTACACCAAAGGCGCCAAATCGGCGACCCAGATGCACTACGTGGCCATGCCGGAAAACGTGGTGGAAATGGTCCGCAAGGAACTCGCCAAAGTAACTTTCGGCGCAGCGGAGAAATAAGATGCCCATTGCCCGGAAGCACCTGATTCGGCCGGAAACGATTGACCGGATCTTCAAAATACTGACATTGGCCGGGGTACTCCCGGCCATGCTCCTTATTCTGGGGTTTTTCGTTCAGTTGAGCTGTAACGCCTGGCCGGCATTCCGCGAGTTCGGACTGGGGTTCATCTTTTCCACCGAATGGGACCCGGTCATGAATTCCTACGGGGCGCTGCCGGATCACGACACTGATCGCGCTGGTGATCGCGGTTCCGTTAAGTTTCGTTACCGCGCTGTTCCTGGTGGAGGCACGCGGCTGGATCGGAGAGCTGCTCGGTCACGGGGTAGACCTGCTGGCGGCCATCCCAAGCATTATTTATGGGTTGTGGGGACTCTTTTTTCTGGTGCCGTTCATGCAAGTACATGTCCAGCCGCACCTGGAGTGGATACCGTTCATGGGACGAAACTACAACGGGTTCGGATTCGCCACCGCGGGATTCATCCTGGCGGTGATGATCCTGCCGTTCATCTGCGCCATCATGCGCGATGTTTTTCGCATGACCCCGCCGATACTGAAAGAAGCCGCCTACGGCTGCGGCACCACGCGTTGGGAAACCACCGTTGACGTGACCATGCGCTACGGGGCTCGCGGACTGCTCGGAGGCATTTTTCTGGGACTCGGCCGGGCCGCGGGTGAAACAATGGCGGTGCTGTTCGTCATCGGCAATACGCCCGAAATCCCGAAAGCGCTTTTCGACAGCGGCACGACGATTTCGGCCACACTCGCCAGCAACTTTGCGGAAGCCAACGGCGTATTCCGCAACGTCCTTTTCGCGCTGGGTCTGATCCTGCTCCTGATGTCGCTCGGCATCCAGGTGCTTGCCCAATGGTGGCTGAATTACTCCACCCGCAAAGTGGAGGGTGAAAAATGAGTAATTTCCGTAGAAGACCGCTTTTCCGCCGCAAACTGGCGGACAACCTGATCCGGACATTCTCGCTGCTGACGCTGTGTTTCGCGCTGTTCTGCATGGGCTGGATCATCTGGGCCACATTCTCGCACGGCATCAAATCAATCAACTGGGAATTCCTGACCAACAGCTCGAAGCCATGGGGAGTTCCCATGAACGGCATCGCCAACGCGATCATCGGTTCGCTGCTGATCACCGTCGGGGCGGCCCTGATCAGCATCCCTCCGGCCATTCTCGGCGGCATCTATCTATCCGAGTTCGGACGAAACACCCGGATGGGGAACTACCTGCGTTTTGGGGCCAACGTCATGATGGGAATTCCGTCGATCATTACCGGGTTGTTCGTCTATGCGATCATCGTGGTGCCGACCGGACACTTTTCCGGTCTGGCCGGTTCAGTGGCGCTGGCGATCATCATGTTTCCGATCGTCCTGCGCACCACCGAGGACATATTGCTGATGATCCCCGACTCCCTGCGTGAATCCGCGCTGGCGCTCGGCATGAGCCGTACCCGCGCCACGCTGAAAGTCATCTGCCGCGCCGGACGTACCGGCATGGTTACCGGCATCCTCCTGGCAATCGCCCGCGCCGGCGGCGAAACCGCGCCGTTGTTGTTCACCGCCATGTGGAGCGACGCATGGCCGACCGGATATTTCACCCAGCCGACCGCCAACTTGCCGGTGCTGATCAACGAATACGCCACCAACTCCCCCTATGAAGGTGTCCACACGATGGGCTGGGGGGCGGCGCTCCTGGTTACTTTCGCCATTCTGGGCATGAACATATTCTGCCGTTTAATCTTCAAGGATCCCAAGCATGACTAATGACAATTTTCTGATCAAGCCCGCCGCCGTATCGACGGGGAACATTAAAATCTCCGCCCGGAACATCAACTTCTTCTACGGCGATCACCAGGTGTTGTTCGACAACAACCTGGAACTCGAAACCAACAAAGTGACCGCCGTCATCGGCCCTTCCGGCTGCGGCAAATCCACCCACCTGCGGATTTACAACCGGATATTCGAACTTTACCGCGAGCAGAACGCCGAAGGCGAACTGCTGATCGACGGCGTCAACGTCCTCGACAAAAACATCGACGTACTGGAACTGCGCCGCAAAGTCGGCATGATCTTCCAGAAGCCGACCCCCTTTCCCATGTCGGTGTTCGACAACGTGGCTTATCCGCTGAAGCTTCATTACAAGATGAAGCGTGCCGAAATCGCCGAGCACGTCGAAGACGCCCTTCGCCGCGCCTCGCTCTGGGAAGAAGTCAAGGATAAACTCAAAAAAAGCGGCCTCGCCCTTTCCGGCGGCCAGCAGCAACGCCTCTGCATCGCCCGCGCCATCGCCGCCCGCCCGGAAATCCTGCTGATGGACGAGCCCACCTCCGCCATCGACCCGGTCGCCACCGCCCGCATTGAGGAACTGATCCTGGAACTTCAGGAAAAATACACCATCGTCATCGTCACCCACAATATGCAGCAGGCGGCCCGAATCTCCGACTTCACGGCCTTTTTCTACAAAGGCCGGATCATCGAATTCGACCGTACCGACAAAGTATTCACCAACCCTTCAAACCCACATACCGAATCTTATATTACCGGCCGTTTCGGCTGATCATTAACAGGAAATATCTATGAAACGACATTTTGAAAATGAACTCCGCTACCTCAAAGAAGCCGTCCTCCAACTGAGCGAAGAGGCTGAACAGGCCGTCCGTCAGGCCATCGCCGCCGTCACGGAAATGAATCCCGAAACCGCCCGTCAAATCATTGAGAACGACGAGGAAATCGACCAGAGCGAAATCCGCATCGAGGAAGAATGCCTGAAAATCCTGGCGCTTCACCAGCCGATGGCCGGCGATCTCCGCTACGTCATCGCCCTGCTGAAAATGAATAATGAAATTGAGCGTATCGGCGACCTCGCCGTGAACATCGCGGAACGCGTCATCAATCTCTCCCAGGAAAAATCCCCCGCCGAAAGTGGCCTCGACTTCAACCCGATGCTGAATGAATCGCGGGATATGCTCCGCAACGCCCTCAAATCACTGGTCGAACAGGACTCCCGCCTTGCCACCGATGTGATCATTCATGACGACGTGGTCGACGATATGCACCAGGAGAATTTCCGCAAAATCAGCGAGCAGATCCAGAAAAACCCCTCTTACACCCGGTTTTACCTGAGTATGCTCAGCGTCTCCCGCAACCTCGAACGAATCGCCGATTGCGCCACCAACATCTGCGAAGACGTGATCTATCTGGCACAGGGCAAGATCGTTCGCCACAGCAAAAATCCAGCCTAACCGCGAATTTGTTTCTTCAATGAGTACAGCGCGGTGCCGAACGTGATTACGGCTATCGCCCCCATCATCCCCGCCGGATAGAGCATCCGCCCGACTCCGGCGTTTTCCAAAAACAGCTCCTGCAAAGCGGCTATCGCAAAACGTACCGGATTGACCAAGGTCAGGCGTTGAAAAATCTCCGGCATGTTCTCCACCGGAGCCGTAAACCCCGACAACGTGACGAACGGCACCGCGACGATAAACGTCCCCAACATCGCCTGCTGCAGATTGCGACAGAAAACCGAGATCAGAATCCCCGACCCGGTGGCCGACGCCAGGAATATCAGCGAAATCATAATCAGCAGCACGTAAGAACCGCGAAACGGCACTTTGAACCAGAATACCGCGATCAGAAATGCCATCGTAAGCTGGAACACCCCGATCATGATATTCGCCAATGCCTTGGATAACAGAATCTGAAACGGCGAATACGGCGCCACCAGCAGTTGATCGAAGGTTCCTTCTTCACGTTCGCGCGCAATCGACAGCGAAGTCAGCATCATCACGTCCAGCAAGGCCACGATCGCCAGCAGGGCCGGAACCAGGAACCAGCGCATATTGAAGTTTTCATTGTACCAGGCGCGGGTCTGCAAGCTGACCGGAGCGCTGACGCCCCTGCTCCTCAAATTATGGGCAGCGATCACGTTTTGTGCATAACCGAGCGCCACGCCCGCCGAACTGGAATTGCGCCCGTCCAGCAATATCTGCACCGCCGCGCCCCGGCCGGACTTCATATCCCGTTCGAAGTTCTGCGGAATCACCAGCGCCATGCGGATTTTGCGTAAACTGACAAGGCTGGCGATTGCGCTTTCCGAATCCGCGATCCGGGTTTCCCGGAAAATCCCGGACCCGGTGAATTCCGCCGCCAACGCCCGGGAACTCAGCGTCTTGTCATGGTCCAGCACGGTGAAATCGATCCGGGTCAAGTCGAGGTTCGCCGCATAGCTGAACAGGATAATCTGAACCAGCGGCGGCACGATGATGATCGCCCGGTTGACTTTGTTCTTCATCGACTGGAGGATTTCTTTTTTCAACAATGCGGCCAGTTTTCTCATGTCGCTACTCCAGTGATTTCGGGTTCTTTTCTGTGGCGATTATCAAAAAAATCAGCGCAAAGCTCCCGAGAACCGCCATGTCCTTCAATACAATCGGCCAGATATCCCCCGCCAGAAACACCGTCTGGAGAAACTCCACGTAATAACGCCCCGGCACCAGCAGCGTCACCCATTGCAGGACCGTCGGCATGTTGTTGATCTCGTAAAGGAAGCCGGACAGGATCATCGCCGGCATGAAGGTCAGGATCAGCGTCAACTGACAGGCCACGAACTGATTTTTAGTCACGCTGGAAATGACCAGCCCGATCCCCAGCGCCACCAGCAGATACAGCGCCAC
>CALABZ010000446.1 GCA_937888615.1 uncultured Lentisphaeria bacterium
AAAAAGAGACACGCCCCGCTTCCGGTTTTATCTGGCCCGGAGCGCTAAGAGTGAGATGGAAACCAATTATAACGACCTGAACGGACAACTGGTCGTACAAAGCAACGGTTTCATCTTTTTATTCAGTCCGTACAAACCCCGATACACACTCTTCGGCACTTATCACGATAATCCGCGCCTGACCCCGGATTTTGAGCCCGTGGCCCTGCGGATTATTTTCGATACCCATACCGAAAGTGTCCTGGGCTGTTTCAATGGCTGGAAAACCCTCATCACATATCCGTTTGCCGTAAAAGACTGGCCCGGTGAAAGCAGGACGATCTCGGAATCCACCGTTTTGAATGCGAAAAATTACCCAAACCGGACGCCGTTTCCGGTCCGTTCACTGGGTATCCTGACCCAGATCGAGAAAAACGGGCCGAGAAACCAGTACCTCGAACTCTCCCCGCCGACCATCCGGGAATTTGACGATCTGCAGGAGGCTTTGAAGCTGGAACCCCTGCTTTTTAAGCCGTATCCTTATGAACAATATAAAATAAACCCCAAAAAGAAGATCACCTCCGTCGAGCAACTGATCCGGCAGGCGGGCCGGGAACGTAACCCCGAAGTCAAATACGCCACGGCGTTGAAATTGCTCTACGGCAAAGAGGAGGAGTGTTTCCCGGCGGAAGCCGTCCGGCTCCTTGCCGACGCCGCGAAAGAACGCCACGTGCTGGCCATGTACCAGTTGGGAGTATGCCATTACCGGGGGTATGGCATGGCTCCCGATCCGTCGCGGGCCCTGCGATATCTGGAGGACGCTTTCGATTTCGGTTATCAGAACGCCGTCGCGCTGTCATGGTTCATCCAATGGGATCAGGCCCGGAGACCGATGTTCAACAGTTCGGAATTCATTGAAAAGCTGGATAAGATTAAAGATAAAAGGCCTTATCAGCATGACCTCGGTTTTATCCATCGACTGGTCAGTTGGTCGCTTGTTAATTCCGTTCCTTATTCCATGAAAGAAACGTTGCTCCCGGAAAATGCCCACTTCCGCAGTTGGGTCAATCGAACGCCGAACGCCCAACCGCACTATTATATCGATTACGCCATTACATCCGGCTATTATCAGGCCTGCGCCGCCAAAGCCCGCTGGCATGACCTCGACCCATCCGAAAAGCTGGAACTTTTGAAAGCTGGCGTTGCCGCGGGCGACACGGAGGCAATCCCGGAACTATTGCTGGCAATGGCACGGGAGGGGAAACTGACCACGGAGGAATTCACGGACGAACGGGATTTACGCTTCGCCGAAAATCCGCTGTATCAATTTCTCGCCTATGCGGTCAAGCACCCGGACGTTCCGGGCGTCGCCGAATACCTGGAGGGAAACATCGGCCCCGCATATGAATTGCTTAAAAACAACTCCAACTATTTCCCGTACGGTCTGGCGTTGCTGGCCACCCTGACGCTCAGGACAGACATGCTGAATTCTTCGCGGGGAGCCAAGGCCCGGGCGGCGGATGCTTTCAGCTACCTGAACAAAGCCGCACAGCAGGACAACAACCCGGTCGCGCAGTACCTGTTGGCGTGGCAATATTACCGCAAGGATCTCCCGCGCGGCAAAGTGATGGAGGGATTCAACCCCCATAAAATGCTGGAGGCGGCCATGAACAGCGGCCATCCGAAAGCCGCACTGTTGCTGGCCGAACAAAGTCTGGCCGGCAACAATTTCCAAATGGCGTCGAATTACCTGAAAAAGTCCGGCCGCACCGACTACGGACCGGCGTTTTATCTGTTCGGGCAGATGCTGCACCGTTTCGTCCGTCAACCTCAACAAACGAAAGCCGCGCTGCTGAAAGCCGCGGAACTGGGTGAATACCGCGCCCTGCAACTGCTGGCGCTCCATTATGCCGAAAACCCGGAGGAAAAACGCAAGTTCTGGCATCAGTTCATTCAGGCCGACCTTAAGTACCGGACCAATGATCGGCAGGACCCGTATTATCCCCGACTGTATCAAGATATTTATCAGTGGAAATCGGAAGAAAACCCGAATTCACGAGCCAATGTCAAATCTGATAATCTTTTTCAGCAGGAGCGCAACGAACTTCTGAAGCAACATCGATAGAATATTGTCCTGTTAACGTAAAAAAAATCATTTTTTCATGGTTTACCTCTTGACATTAAAGGATACCAGGCAGTACCCTTAAAAATAGAACAAGCTTCCGAATAGAGGTAAATCATATGGCTTTGACAAGAAACAGACCGTCGCCGCTCCGCGACGAACTGGTCGGGAAACTGAAATCGTACCTGTCCGGTCCGGCATGTCCGGACAACGGGCATCTGCCGTGCGAACAGGAAATGGCCCGGCAGTTCGATGTCTCCCGGAAAACGATGCGGGCCGCGCTTGATGTATTGGAAAACCAGTCTCTTGTCCAGCGAATTCGCGGCAAGGGAACCTTTAAAACGTCCTCTTCCGCCGCCATGCACAAGATCATCTATTATCTTGTCCCCTGCGACGATTTTCCCGTTCGTTCCGGCTTGTCCTCCAGTACACTGATCAAACAACTACTGAGCAGTCTGATCCGGGCCTGCGCCGGACTGGGATGCCGGATCGTTCCAATTCCGTTTTCCAGGACCAACAGGTATGACCAGATCGACTACGAGGCGTTGAATATGATCGAGCCCGGTTCGAATGTCGTCGTTTACACGATGTGGTACCGGAATGCTTTTAAATTCCTGTATGAACGAAATTGCAATGTCGCATTTCTCTATACGCAGAATTTCAAAATTCATTATTCCGGCGACGACGAATTCCTTCCGTATACCGCAAGGTGGCACCATTTTCAGCTTGACCGTGTTTCCGCGGTAGAGGAAAGCATGAGGGTGCTGTCGCTCGGCGGCTGCCGAAATCCGTTCCTTGCGGCCCCTGCCCTGGAAGATATGACCAATATGTACCTGCCGAGTTACCTGAATGCCGGGGGGAAGGAGTATTGGAGTTTCTCCAAGAAACTGAAGAACCATGAAGAATTCGTCAATCAGTTGTCGGCGCAGTATGAAAAAACCGGGTTTGACGGATTGCTGGTGAATCTTATTTACAGTTTCGAGCCGGATTATCGGTACAGCCTCAACCACAACCTGAAGCTGCCGGAAGAAGTGAAAATCATCACCCTGCAGGAATACGAAATGAGCCGCCTGTTCCGCCCGCAGGTGCCGTTCATCACCTTTGATTACTATCGGATCGGCCGTGAAATTGTAGAAGTACTACTGGGGAATTCACCCGGAGGGGAATGGCGGAAATACGAAGTAACCAGCACTGAATATCATATAGGAGAATAACGATATGACAATGCCACCGAAAAATGCTAAAAGGAAGAAATCATCTTTTACGCTCATCGAGCTCCTGGTCGTGATCGCGATCATTGCCATTCTGGCCGCAATGCTGCTTCCGGCTTTGAACAAAGCGCGCGAGAAAGCACACGGAGCCCAATGTACCAGCAATCTGAAACAGATCGGGATGGGCGTAGCTGAATATTCGTCCGATTCGGAGGACTGGATTCTGCCGGCCTCCATGGGGAAGACCAATAATTACTGGGTCATGGTGCTCTCCGGGACCGCCGTTCCCACGGACTTCTATACCCGCAAGTACGGAAACCTGCGGTATCCGGGACCCTCTAAAACGGAGGGAAACTTCGTCTGTCCCAGCGAAAAAGTACCGTTCGGAGCGTATTCCGGCGGATTTTTTCAGTACACCCATTACGGCAAGAATGCGTTGTTGTGCGGGACCATCGGCAAAGCCCCGTCGGGCGCCCAGCGCCGCGACGTGATGCGCAAGCTCTCGCAGGTGAAGCGTCCATCGGAAACGATCGATGTCGGCGACCAGATTCAGCGCAACGATTACGGCGTCAATTATACGCCTGGATTCTCGTACCGTCATGGCTATTACGATCCGCGTCCCGGGCTGGCTGCGGGGACCCCCGAAACCAGCAATACCAATATTTTATTTATCGACGGTCATGTTGAAGGCAAGCTTTACAGCCAGTTGAACCTGACCGACGGCTATGACGCGGCCAGCGGGGTCAGGACCTACCCGTAATCATTATTAATGAATATAAATGCATTTTATTTAAATTAATTTGAGCACAAAATAAGCATATAAAATAATTAATTAATATTTTTTATATAATAACTGTTGACAAATCATGCCGTCCATGTATAATTATTTCAGGTACAAAATACGATGGGGAATTCAATGTCGAAAGAGACCGCCAAAAATCAAGTCAGCAGAAGTATTGTCCGCCGCCTGATTCTGGGGCGCGGGAAAAATGCGATGATCTCGCGACAGGAGTTGATCCGGTATTCAAAACTGAACCCGAGAACGGTGGATTCGTATGTGGCGGAGCTGGAAGAACGGGGTGTTATCAGCCGCGAAACAGTCAGCAGCGGCCCCGGACGGCCTGAAACCTATTATCGTTCGACCAATGTACCCGTTCTGTTCCTGGGGGTGCATGTATACAGCCGGGAGGCATGGGTCATGGCGACGGATATCGACCAGCATCCATATTTCATGGACAAGCTTCCGATCAATCTTGAAGATCATAATTCGACCTGGCACGTCAACCGGCTCATGGCACTGGTCGACCGTTTGTTCTCTCTATTTCCGAGTTACCGGCTGTTGGGGATCGGAATGTCTTATCATCATTACCGCGGCGGGCTTAAGACAAAAAAACTTTTTCAGGAACTGGGAAAGGCCCTGACGCAACGTTATCCGGCGCCCATCAATCAGATGGAAGCGGCCGACGTCATGCTCCTTTCTTACTGCCGTGTTTTCCTGTTTCCTCACCAGCAAAGTCTGAACCTGGCGTTGCTCAATCCGTCTGACAATGCATATCTTGGACTTCGGCTGGACGGCATGTCCAAACTATTCGCCCAGCGGACCAATTCACAACAAAAAAAGATGCTGGAAGGGATCCTTACGCACGACATGGTCGTAAACCGTTTTCGGGAACTGACCGGCAACAAAGATATCAAGGAAATTCACGAATACCGGGAAGCGGTATTTCGCGGAGACCCGGCGGCGCGGCAGTTATCCCGGGAAGAAGCGGAGCGCCTGGCCGCCGCCATCATCCGTCTGCAAAAACATTACAAGCTGGACGTGATATATCTGACCAATATCATCAGCGAGACGCACTGTCGCATACAGGAGATTATCCGGAAAACACCGGGACTGGAAAACTTTCAGGTATTGCGATTAAGGGAGTTTTCAATCATTCACTACCTGACCGGCGCCTGCGAAGTGGCACTGGATGTCTCATGCGGATGTTTCGTCAATGAATTAACCGGCAATTAACACGCTAAACATAAGGAAGATTGTTATTATGAGAAAAAAGTTTACACTCATTGAACTCCTGGTCGTGATCGCGATCATCACTACCACTTCAAGCTCAATTTCTTAGGATAGCTTGCTTAGGCTTTCTAATCATGTAATTGGGGCTTTTTCCGGACCAACAGCAATCAATGAGATATCATGAAATTCAACTGAATGAAATGAAATTTTTGTCTTTCACTTCTCACCAAAAAATATGAAATCTGTCAAAGTTAATTTATACCGTAACCGTCAAAAATCAAATCAATAATCCTCCACTCATGAGATGACAAGGACCGCTATTCCGTCAACCTCGAAAGAGTCAAATCATTTTGCCCGATTTTGCGTATCCGCCTTCATGTCTTTATATGTGTGTATATGTGCATATCCGGGAAAAAAGGGAATCCGGCAAGCCCTGACTCAAGGTTTGAAAGGCGAGTGCTATGGCTATACCGGATTCCCAAAAAAGTCAATGTGAATTTTCAGATGGTGCAATTTTCAGGTGATTGGTTACTTTCTTTCATGATGATTGATCGATTGTAATAGATGGATTCGTAGG
>CALABZ010000447.1 GCA_937888615.1 uncultured Lentisphaeria bacterium
TGATTTACGCCCTGATTACGAACACGGCGGAAAGCAATCTGCACCCGATCCGCTACCATCGCTGGCCGATCGCAGCCGGACGAAAATATCAGATGGTCAAAATGATCTGTGACATGGCCGCCGATGTGTATTCCGGAATGCTGAAATGGCATGGCGGTCGGGGACGGAATGGTTCCAGCTCCGAATTCGTCACGTACGGCGAGAATCTATTGAAACTGGCGGTCGAAACCCCCGATCCGATTCCGGATATCGACCACTATAACATCATTTACTTCAGGAATGACGACCCGTGCACAGATATTTTCGCCAACTTCGAACGAATAGGCGGGTTTAAAATCAGGAATTTCTACAGCGAGAAAGTCCTGGTAAAAGAACATCCGACCGTACTTGACCTGGAAATCGCCTTCCGTATCCGGGAACACTATCAGTCCAGCCAGAAATATGCCGAAAAGGATGAAAGCATTGATGTCAAAAAACTGCGCAAGAATTTGTATGACAACAGTTATATGTTCCCGGCAGAATTTCGCAATGCGTTCAAAGGGAAAGCAGCGGCATGAGGAGAAAAAAGGTTTCCTCCGATTCGTCAGTCATGCCGGAACGTCGCTATGACAGCCAGAAGACGATCCCCTCATATTTCATCCGGAGGGCTTCTTTTATAGCTTGATTTCATAGATATCCTTTCCACTTCGGAAAATCACATTTCTCTCATTTCGGCTGAGATATTCGCCATTCCATTTAACTTTGTCGTCAATGGCAACTCCAAGCGTCATATCATGATTATAATGAAGGTAAGGGCGGCGGCCAAGCCGGACAGGTATCAGAATTATCTGCGAATCAGGGATGAAAACAAAAACCTGCTTAGGCGAATCCAGCCAATATTCATTGTCAAAACCGAATCGGGTGTAGACCTGGACGGGAACCCGTTGTTCACCGTTGAGTTCAAAAAACATAATATCATCGGTCTTGAGCAACGGTCGAAAATGCCAGATAAGACCTCCGCCCAAAACGACAATCAACATTACCGCCAACGTTATGCAAAACAGCAACGTCCGCCTTTTGCATAAATTGCGCCATATATTATAAGACGTTATCTTAAAACTGTTTACCATGTTTGTTCTTTCCATCCGGAATTCCAAATATGGAGCGAAATACTCTCCCTGATGCAAAACATTTTCGGCGAATCCGAAAGCCCATCAGATGCTAAAATACAACATTTCCCAACTATTGTCAAACATTAAAGTCATGAAAAAAAGACAGAATTTCGACGCAACATCGGCCTAATCGTCACCGTATTATGTTGCCGTCTATACTCGTGATTCCGGCGAGCAAGGAAGCATCGGTCCTTAAAATTCACGCGTAAACAACGCTCATACGTACAAATATTACCTGAATTGCGCGTATGTCGTTTGCGCACGAAATTTGAACGGAGAAAAGCACTGGGGTGTTTTTCTTTTTTTCTCACCGATGAAAATCTTCTCCTTTTTCGTCGGCGCGGGTCAAAATTGACCGCGTCGCCAGGAAACAGTTTATCAGCAAGGAGAAGAACATAT
>CALABZ010000448.1 GCA_937888615.1 uncultured Lentisphaeria bacterium
GGTGAACGCCGGGGAAAGAGAGACATAGTTCCGCCGTTTTTGCGGCCAGGGTTTCGATCAGGAAAAAAGTTGAAGTACGGCACAGCTCAATAACCCGGTCATGTACTTCCAGATAATTGACCGCCAGGGTCAGGTCGTCGGCGTCGGCGGCGGCGCGGGTGTCGCATTCCAACGTGATGTTGAAGATTACTTCCTGCGTTTCGGTCCGTTCATGGGGAAGCGTACCGATGATTGTCGAGGCGGTCAGGTCGCGAAGGTGGATCTTGTCCATGATATCATAACCTCTGCCACCAGTTGTTGCCGACGCGGGAACTGGGGTCTTTCCATTCTTTTTCATAGATGACATCGGTTTTGCCCCAGATTTCAAGGTGCCATGCGATGATTTTGGGGTTGTTTTTGCTGCGGATCATGGTGAGGGGGAGTTCCACCTTGCGGTCCCAGGAACTGATGCTTCCGAACGAGCCGCCGCGATCGCCGTAAAGATTCACGCGTTTGGAACTCAACACCTTGTCCATGATCGCCGCCTTGTCGTAAGTCTTTTTGGAGGGATTGGCCAACTTGGGATAATAGCTCAGGTAGATCGGGCGTTCGCCGCTGCCGTCGTTTTCGGTCATTATGTACAGATAAAAATACGGGTATTTGACGGACCCCTGGGACTGTTCCTTGGTATAAGTGGGGTTGATCCGGTATTCGATATTGAACGTTTCCTTGGTGAGTTTGCCGCCGGCTTTTTTCTGCGGGCGCTCGGGGGCGTCGATCTTGGTTATGGTTACGGCGTATTCGGGGGTGTTGTCGTCGAAGCCGTCGGAGGAATTTTTCAGGTCGGTATCGTAGTAGCCTTCCACCTTGCTGAGCGGAATGCGTTCATTGCCGCCGTCCACCTCCAACGTCATGATGCCCTTTTCGATACTGATGATCTTGACGTTGGAAACGCGCCGCACCTCGGCTTCCTTATTAGGCCGGTAAACGACGGTGCCGGCGGAGAGCGTCAGCGATAGAATGGCCGCCAGGGCCGTGAGGACCGTTTTTTGAATATTCATGACACCACCTTAAAAAAAATTATGGATTACCCCGTAAGATAATCCATAATCCTGTTTTTGTCAAATGAACGGCGGCGATTACTTTTTCACCTGCCCGTTTTCGAAATAATCGATCATATCCTGCGGCAACTGGGGGATATCGCAGCGGTTGCAGCCGGTACGCATCGATTTGTGGCCCATAACGCCGGCGGCGACGGAATTGCGGGCGGCGACCGGCGATGTGTTGGTTTTCGTGCCGTAACGGACGAAGTTGATGAAATTCTGGACGATTCCGATGTCGGAACCGCCGTGCCCGCCGGCCATTTCCTTCAGATGATAGACGATATCCGGGGTGTCGCGCGGCCCGCGCTGAGTCCAGACATGGACTTCCGCCTTGCCGTGATCGCCGATGTTTTCGACGCGTCCTTTGGTTCCGATGAAAGTGTAGTTGCGTTCGGCGTCGGGGGTGTAATGGCACTGGACATAGCTGGCCTGGGTGCCGTTGTCAAGCTGCATCATGATCATGTTGTGGTCTTCCACGTCGATGATCGGGGAGAATCCGTCCAGTTCCATGGGCGGCCAGTGGTTGACATCCCATTTGGCGGAGCCGGGGATTTCCGGCGAGCGGCGGGCGCATTTGTCGTAAACGGACAGCATTCCCATGCCGACCACGGACTTGGTATAGCCGCCCATCAGCCAGTGCATGACGTCGATGTCGTGGGCGCCTTTCTGGAGCAGCAGCCCGGTGCTGTAACGTTGTTCGGAGTGCCAGTCGCGGAAATAAGCGTCGCCGCCGTAGTTGATGAAGTGGCGGCACCAGCCGGCGCGGATTTCGCCGATCAGCCCGGAGTCGATGACTTCCTTCATCTTCAATATGACGGGGAAATGGCGCATATTGTGACCGATGAAAAGTTTGCTGCCGGTTTCCATGGCGGCTTTCAGGATGCGGTCGCAGCCTTCGATGGTGATAGCCATCGGTTTTTCGAGGTAAACGGCTTTGCCGGCTTCCAACGAAGCCACGGCCTGTTCTTCATGGCAGAAGTCGGGGGACGAAATGAATACGATGTCGATATCGGCGTTTTTCAGCATTTCACGGTAATCGGAATACATTTCGATGTTCGGAATTTCTTGCCGGGCCAGGACGAAAGCTTCCGGGTTCGGATCGAAGCCCGCGATGATCTCGCAGCCTTCTTCCGGTTTGTGCGTTTGCCACGCGTGACGACCGCGGCCGCCGACCCCGATTAAACCAACTTTCAACGTTCTCATTGCCATTTTCCTTATATATTTTTAAGGTTATGAATTTGCATCATGCTTATTAATGTAATAAATTAATCACAAATATCAACAAGAAAAGATGTTTTTTAGCCGGATATAGATATAGAAAATAAACCGTGGATGTGTATTCTTGATTATCGAACAGTCGGACAACCATAATTTTCCGTTCTCTCTGCTGGCCGCCGCCACGGTTCGCACGGAGTCGCGCACTGCCCTGATCGAACGCGAAAATTATCAGGAATACACCTTTGAGTATATCATCGGCGGCAGCGGCTTTCTGGAAATCGGCGGCGAATCCTACAAGCCCCAGCCCGGAAGCCTGTACATTCTCTCCCTTGGCAGCAGTCACCGCTATTGGCCGGACCGTGAGAATCCCTGGGAGAAAATCTTTTTCGCGGTAAAAGGGGAAATGGTCGATTACCTGTTGAGTGCTTATCGGCTTGAGAATCTTCATTATCTCCCCAACTGCCCGGACCTGCTGAAATATTTCGAAGCCATGCATCGCCTCAGCTACCACAGCGACGACGTCAACCACCAGGCGGCGGTGATTTTCCACCAGTTCATTGCCGCAATGAGGCAAATCGTGTATGGACAGGAACTTCACCTGCCGCTGGAACTTGAAAAACTGAAAGCCGAGCTTGATGCCCACCTCGAAAGTTCCTTTGTTCTGGAGGACTATTGCCGCGACCACGATTGTTCCGCCGCTCACTTGATCCGTACTTTTCGCCAGAATTTCGGCGACACTCCCTACGGGTACTTGATGAAACGCCGCCTCGAACTGGCGCAGCGCCTGCTGCTTTACTCCCACTTTTCGATCAAGGAAATCGCGGGGCGGCTCTGTTTCTCCGACCAGTATTATTTCTCCAATTACTTCAAGCGCAAAACCGGCGTATCTCCCCGCCGTTTTCGAAAAGACAACTGATAAATTTCGCAAAAATTTCTTTTCGCACTTGATTTTTTCAAAACTTGTGGCATTTTTATATGTTTACTGGATTTAGCATTATAAATGAATTATCTATAAGAAGGTTGTAAAAAAAGATGATTAACAAGTCCGCAGCAAAAAGAAATCGTAACAGCAAAAAAGCACAACTTCGGAACCGCGCCCGTAACAGCGCCCTGAAGACCATTGAAAAGCATCTCCGCGGCGCCATCACCGCGTCCGACTCCTCCGCCGAAGCGATTCTGCGTGAATATTGCAGCCAGCTTGACAAAGTCGCCAAGGCCGGCACCATTCATCGCAACAAAGTGGCCAACAAGAAATCCCAGTTGACCAAGCTTTTCAACACCATGGGGAAATAATCGACTCATTCGAATGGTGTTTTGATAAAACCGTTTCCGGCTGGGAACGGTTTTTTTTATGCGGGCAATAAAAAATTTCGACAGGGTACTTTTTTTTTTCGTTTTTTGGATTATAGTAATATAGTTTGGAATACGTAAGGGGATTCGAATTATGGAATATGCATTCTGGATTATAATCATACTCTATGCATTAAATCAGGGCGCAGACCTGATCCTGGAGCTGATCAATTATCGCCATCTGTCAAAATACGGAGCCGACATTCCGCCGGAGTTCGAGGGCGCCATCGATGCCGACCAGTTTGTCCGCAGCCGCGATTACAACATGGCCCAGTCCCGGTTCAACTTTCTCTCCCGCCTCTACAACCAAATCATTATCCTGATTTTCGTTTTTGCCCTGATCAACTCTTATAATGAGTGGATACTGAGCTGGAAAATCGACGAGGTACTGCACGGTGTTGCCTTCTTCCTCCTTCTGATTTACGCCAAGGCGATCCTCAATTTCCCGTTCAATTTGTACCGTTTGTTTGTGCTGGACCGCCGTTTCGGTTTCAGCACCATCACCTTCAAGGTTTGGATTTCCGACCAGATTAAATCATTTATCCTCACCACCATTATCATCGGCGGTGCGCTGGCCGGCATGGTCTGGCTGGTCAACTTCGAATACACCCGCAACATCTGGTGGTTGCCGGTGTGGTGTGTGTTTTTCCTGGTGACGGTTTTCGTGGTTTACATTTCGCCGAACCTGATTCAGCCGCTCTTCAATAAATTCGTTCCGCTGAGCGACCGCGACCTGAACCATCATATCAAGCTTCTCCTTGACAAATGCGGCGTGCGCGTCAGCGGTGTTTATACGATGGACGCCTCGCGCCGGACCCTGATTTCGCAAGCCTATTTCACCGGCCTCGGCAATCGGCGCCGGATCGTGATCTACGACACCCTCGTTTCCAAGCTGAACCAGGATGAACTTCTCGCCGTCCTGGCCCACGAGGCCGCCCACGCCGCCCGCAAGCATGTGGCGAAAAACCTGCTGGTGCTCGGTGCTCTTTCGTTGCTCGGAACCATCGTTTCGTTCATCGTCCTGCGCCATGACTGGCTGGGGCAGATTTTCGGGCTGGAACATCCGACATTTTACTCGCAGCTGGTGCTGTTGAGCTTCGTGTCATCCATCCTCTGTTGCGGACTGCCGTTGATCCTGAATGCGCTTTCGCGCCATTTCGAGCGTGAAGCGGACCGCTTTGTGGTTAAGATCATGGGCAACGGCGAAGCGCTGGCCGATGCATTGGTCAAGCTCTCGGTGGAGAATCTTTCCAGCGTCAATCCTCAACGCATTTATGCGCTTTTCAACAGTTCGCATCCCGCGGCGGTTTCCCGGGTCCGCAAGCTGCGCCATTACTACACGTCCAAATAGTGGGATGAAATCCCGTTAAATTATCGTAAAACCGGCTGGTTATTTTCGGTTCCGGGGCTATATTAGCTGCTCCGGGTTATTCCCGGGCGAACCCTGTAAGCGAGGAACTTAATCATGAGCAATCAGCAATGGATCGAACGTAACCGTCAGTACACTCTGACCGATCCCGAAAGCGGATTCACTTTTGCCGCCGCCGGAATGAAATTCACCCCCGAACAACTCCAGTCCCTGTCCGGCAAACTCGCCGCCGCCCATCAGGAAATGCTGAAGCTGGAAGCGGGAGCCGTCAAAAATCCCGACGAAAATCGTAAAGTCACCCATTTCACCGACCGTATTCACTACACCGAATCCTCCCTGTTTCATGATGTCGAAGTCTTCGCCGCCGCCGTCAGCAAAGGCGAAGTCACCGGGAGCACCGGCAAAAAATTCGAATCCGCCGTCATCAACGGCATCGGCGGTTCCGCCCTCGGCCCTCAACTGATGCAGTTCGCCGTCAACGGCCCTTACTGGAACGAGCGGAGCGACGCCGAACGCCACGGCTATCTGAAAATTTATTTCCTCGACAATACCGATTCCGCCGAATTCGCCGACCTCATTCAAGTTATCGACCCCGAAACCACGCTGGTCGTCAATATTTCCAAATCCGGCGGCACCCAGGAAACCAAGAATAACGCCGCCGCCCTTCAGGATTTCTTTAAATCGAAGAACGTTGATTTCGCCCCGCATTTCACCGCCATCACCATGAAAGACAGCTCGCTGGACCGTCAGGCCCATTCCGAAAAATGGCTGCGGATCTTCGATATGGCCGAATCCATCGGCGGGCGCACCAGCGAAACCAGTATCGTCGGGCATCTCCCGGCCGCCCTTACCGGCATTGACTTCAAGTCATTCATCGACGGCGCCTGCGCCATGGACCGCTGGACCCGCAACCCCGGCATGATGGAAAACCCCGCCTACTTCATGGCCGCGCTCTGGTACATCGCCGGCGGCGGCAAGGGCGACCGCAATCTCGTTATCGTCCCCTATTCCGACCGGCTGATCCTGCTCTCCCGCTATTTCCAGCAGTTGATCATGGAAAGCCTCGGCAAAGAACTTGACCTCGACGGCAATGTCGTCCATCAGGGTCTGAACGTTTTCGGCAACAAGGGCGGTACCGATGCCCACGCGTTTATCCAACAGCTCAATGACGGGCGCGACGATTTCTTCGTCACCTTCATCGAGGTGCTGAAAAACGCCATGCCGCTTCCGGTCGGCGAAAACATGGACATGGGCAATTATCTGCACGGCTTCCTGGCCGGGCTTTCCAGCGCATTGCGTTCCAAGGGGCGCCAGGTCATGCAGATCACCATTTCCGAAATCAATCCGTACAACCTCGGCATGATCATCGCACTTTACGAGCGCACCGTCGCGGTCTACGCCGAACTGATCCATATAAACGCTTTCCATCAGCCGGGCGTACAGGCCTACAAGCTGGCCGCGAAAGGCATTCTTGATCTGCGCGCCAAAGTGATCGCCGCCGTTTCCAGCTCCAATGGCATTTCCGGGACCGCCGCCGAAATCGCCGCCGCCATCGGTATGGCCGATGATGAAGTCGAAATTGCCGGACTTTTCGATAAATCCTCCGCCAATTGCGACTATGTTTCGCGCGCCTGGGATTCCGAACGCAAGACATGGATATACACCATCAAATAAAACTGCTTCACGGAGCAGCAGCCGCCGCCGAATTTCTGGAAGCCCCACTGCTCCCGGAAGCGGCCGCGGTGGAACAAGCCTACCCGGTTCTGACGAACACCTATTATCTCGGGCTCGTCGACCGGGAGAAACCCGCCGAGGATCCGGTCTGGAAGCAATGCATGCCGAACCCTGCGGAACTTGACGACCTCACCTCTTCCTTCGATCCGCAGGAAGAGGCCGCGTATCAGGTTGTGCCGCGTCTGATTCGCCGCTACCGCGACCGCGCGTTGCTGTTGGCAAATGGCCGGTGTGCGATCCGTTGCCGTTTCTGTTTCCGCAAACGCACCTGGAAGAATGGTTCCGAACTGAAAGACATCACCGATGCCGAACTTCGGGAGGCCTGTGTTTATCTGGCCGCCCACCCGGAAATCCGCGAAGTGCTGGTTTCAGGCGGCGACCCGTTGCTGTTGCCGTTGCCGAGGCTGAAACGGATCATGGATGCCTTGAGCGAGCTGAAAAATATCGAGGTCATTCGTATTGCCTCGCGCCTGCCGGCGGTGATGCCGCGGGCGGTCACGCCGGAACATGTCGAACTCCTTGCAGAGCATCCGAGTCTCTGGCTGATGACGCATTTCAACCATCCGCATGAGGTGACGCCGGAGGCGGTCGAATGCTGTCGGCTTTTCATTCGTCGCGGCATTCCGGTGCTGAATCAGACCGTGTTACTGAAAGGAGTCAACGATTCGCCGCAGGTGTTGGAGGAGTTGTTTCGCAAATTGGTGGCGGTGAAGGTCAAGCCGCACTATCTTTTTCATGTGGACCCGGTGCGTGGGGTGCGGCATTTCGCCACCGGGATAGAATGCGGGCTGGATATTTTGCGCTATTTCCGGGAAAATCTGTCCTCGCTGGCGGTTCCGGCGTTTGCCATCGACCTGCCGGAAGGGGGAGGCAAAGTGAATTTACAACCGGACTATACCTGCAACGGGCGTTTTTACAGCCTCGACGGTATGGAATTAATCGAATATCGTGATAAATAAATCCGCCGCGTCCCCCAAAGAGTCGGGTTGAAGCCTTACGGACAGTCGTCGATCCTCAGTTTACGCAACTGAATCCGGTCTTTGCCGTCAAGATAGCAAGCCCGAATATACAGGGCGGCGCCGGCGGCTTTCGGGCTCAGCTTGAAGGTACGGCTGAAGTCCTGCCAATCATCGGCAGTATCCCATTTGGTGAAAGGAATCATATGATAGCGTATGGTTTTGCCAGCGGCATCAATTTCCCGGATCGTCACCTCAAGGCGACCGGATATCCGTTCGATTTTGGCCTGGAAACTTAATTTCAGTTTCCGGTTCGGCCATTCCGCGGCGGTCAATCCGCTCAAACTCTGTGCCAGCTTCTGAGAGCTGTTGATTTTTTCTCCGGCCCCGGGTACGCCGTTTATATTCAGCACTCCTTGATTGAGGCTGAATGCGTCTGTTTTGAAGTATCCCTTGAAGCCCTGCTCAAAATCAGGATTTTTCAGTAAATTGGCGGCCGCCAGATTCCCGGCTGACAGCAATGCCGCAAAAATCAGATGTTTCATGATCATTTTTGTTCCTCCGATCGTTTTTTTCGCGTCAGGAAAACCGGCTTCCAGATACCGCCTGATCCGTTCTTGTCCTCCACTCTGACCACCACGGTCTGGGACGGAGCATCCCAGTCAACCAGTGAATCAATGCGGATGGCGAACGGCGTCTTCCAATCGTCCGTATTCTGGAACAGATGCTCCCCGGCGAATTTACCGTTCAGGTAGACCTGTGCGGATTCATCCACCGCGCCAAAGAACAGATACACCGGACTGCCTTTCCATTCGGCGGGCACTTTAATGGATTGGGCATAAAAGCCGATCCCGTCATAATTTTTCAAGATTTTTTTTAATTTCGGGTGCATTTCTTTCAACGACTGGTTTTCCCAGCAGGAATTGACCTGGATAGGGTCCCAGGTGGTGCGTATGCGATGCCAGGAGTAATTTTCCCAATGTTCCTGCAAGCCGATATTTTCAGGATCAATCTGGAAATACCACTGTTCCGGCAGGGCCAAAGCATTACTGTATTCCTGAAACCGGGCGGCAGCGGTAATTCCGGAGACATCGCCGAAATCCTGTTCGATCTTCAAAAGGGCGCCCCAGTTGAAATTAAGGTCGTCACGATGCTTCTCACGAAATTCGAGCAGCTTGCGTCCCTCCAGAAACTTTTGGGAAGGGGGAGCCACCAGCGCTTGATAAGCAAGTCTGGCATGACGGTTGGCTAATTGCAACGTTTCCAGTCGATGTCGTTCCGAGGCGGAAAGTTTTTGTCCGGCGGCTTCGGCAAGTATGGCGTCGGTCGCCTCAAAATCGGCAGGCGTATAATATTTGTTGATATCCCACATCAACCCGCGGCGAAAATTACCGTAGCGCCCTCGTTCACGAATCTTCGCCATGTTCGGAGTCAAGCGTTTTTCCCATATATTCTGCCGCCAGTAACGAAAATAGTCCCGGACTTTATCCTTAGCTGCTCCATAGGCCGAACAGTACTCATTTTCCCAATGTTCGAACGACTTCGACGGATCCGTATGGGCCCGCGCCAGGACATAGTCGGCGAAACCGGTCGCCGGCCAGAAATTATGCAATGAATCATAATCGCTGCCGATGATCCCGTTTTTGATCCCAAGCTGAAAATGGTCGAACATCTGTTTTTCGAACCCCATCGGCAAGCCGGTATTCACGTGCTGGTCATTGGGCCGCAGAAAAAGCTTTTGCGCCCCCGCCTGCTTCCAGCCTCGGTACATCCGTTCAACCTGTTCCAGCATCATCATCGAAGGAACAAAGCCGATAATCACCTGCGGATCGACTTTTTCCCGGCGCGGCGGGAAACGATAGCAGGAGTAGGCATACATGATGACGGAGGCGTCGGGATTGAACTCTGCGGCTTTGCGCCGGACCGCATTGGCAAACCACACATAACGATCGGAAAGATTGTCGGCGAATTTCTCGCCTTTCAACGGCGCATCGAGCTTCAGACATTCCGGACAGCGGCAATAGCCGCCGCTGTCGTTCTCGCAGACGTTAATAATTTGCGAAGGGTTTTTCTCCGCGCGCCAGTTCGCAACAATTCGATTATGCACCGCCGGATTGCTGACGCAAATCTTGCAACGGTCCGGTTGCTGCTGATTCTCGGGGCGTCGGACGCCATCGGCCTGCATGGCGAAATATTCCGGATGCTCTTTTCCATAAAGCTTCCACCAATGGGTAAAAGCATGTCCATAGCTCATCGGAGAACTGTTGCCCATACGCTGACGCTTGAGCCATATGTGGACGGCTTCGCTGGATTTCTCATACTGTTCACGGTTCTGGCGAAAGGATTCAGGCAACGTCGGAGCCACCTGTTCACTGTAATGCTTCCAGCTCGAATAGCCGGTCCGAATCTGGCGCTGGATCAAACCGCCCGGCGACCAGGAACCACTGCCGGCGGCGAGCTTAAGCTTGGCCGTTGATGGATAAACGATACCGTCGTCCCCCGGTTCCAGCCAGAGTATGCCGAGCTCCTTCTCCAGAAAATCATAAACGGCGAACAGCGTCCCGGTCCGCGATGCTTTGCTGAATACCGGACTGAAGTCATTGACTGTCTTAGCAGGAATACCCTGAAAATCTTCTCCGTACAGCCAGGTGCCTTCCGGCGTCACCAGCCAATGAGCTTCCTCACGAACCTGTTCTTTTAAATCGGTCCCGGCGGGCGGGCCCAGATAAAATGGATACATGCCGTTTTCGGAACGCGGCCGGATAGGCAACAGGGTTCCGGTGATAAGCTCCAGATGTTTCTGGAGTTCCAGGGCGGCAAAGCGCCGAATGGGGCCGGCATTCTCCGGCAGCACAATCACAGCATGATTCGGATCGACCGCAACGTCCACCGCCCCATACAGAAATACCGATAGCCACAAAAGCGGCATGACAGCAAACAGTTTCAAATACTTCATCATTCCAGTCGGTTGGCGCCCATGCATGCTCGGTAAAGTCGGAAGATATACCGCGCAAGGGATATTCTTTCTGTGATTCCGCATGCCCGTCAAGCATGGAAATATTCCAATTCCCACCGTGACGAAGCCCCGGGATCATGTATCGCGCCCGCAATTCAGCCTGCGGATAACTGCCGTTTTCAATCAAAACCCCTTCCCATTTATCCCCGATGGAATAAGTGACGGATGGCGTTTTAGTCTGGCTCAGTTTGCGCCAGACCACGCGCGAAGCACTCGAAGCGTTGGAGACATACTGCTGGTTCAGGTAACGGTTCAGCCCATAATGCGATCCCTTCCAGCTGTTCCAGGCATTGGTGGAACCAAGGGTCAGGCGATTTTCCGATGGACATTTGAACACGCCCGTCGGGTCAAGGAATTCCGTGCCGGGGACCGGCGGCGGCAGCAATTGGATATTCACAAAAACAGTCTGCCAGAACCCCCCGAACGGATTCCCCGCCGGATAATACGTGAACGCCCCCGGTAGATAACTGTCCGAAATATCCGCATACATGGTAACTGCTGCCCCCAGCGTCTTGACATTGCTGAGGCATTTGGAAGCCTGGGCGGCATTGCGCGCTTTCTGCAGGGCAGGAAGAAGCATTGCGGCAAGAATCGCGATTATCGCGATAACTACAAGGAGTTCTATGAGCGTGAAACTTCTATTCCTTTTCATTGGTTTTCTCCTGGTTTATTATTAGTGGATAATTGAATTATAGTTTCATCCCACGGCGGATATTCCGGCCGCTGATGGGTGGAACGGATATGCAGCGTCGGGGCAACGACAAATTCGCACGGCTGATCGGTCAGCACATATTGCGCCAGCAGTTCCGCCTGCCGCGCAATATTGAATTCCACGGAGGAAACCGGCAGCGGCAAACTCTGGAGCACGGATTCATTGTTACAGCCGCACAACAGAACATGTCGAAAACGCTCATTGCCGGGCTGCAACAGATAACGGCAACCGCCGACCGCTATACTATCGTTGTTATAGACAATGGCGCCGATCTCCGGTTCAAGCTTTAACAATTCGTCGGTCCCGCAAAAACCAACCGCATCCGCGGCTCGGCGGAACGCCTTGTCATGGAAATCAATATTTGACATACGGTAAATGAAACGTTCGACAATCTGTCGGTTAGTCAGGTCCGGAAAAATATTCCGGATCGCGGCAAGCCGGGTGGAAGTCTCAGTTATCTCCTTTTCCTGACAAATCAGCTTGAAATTATTTCCCACCTGCGCTTGAAGATGGCGGAACATCATTTCCATCCCCAACATTGAGCCATTGTTGACCCAACGGGAACAATAATTATAATTGCCGATATAGGAAAGTCCGCGCTCCTCAATCTCCTGGAAAATCTCCTGCTGCCCGAACGGACACCCCAGAAAGACAAAATGTTCGACCCCGCGCCCCATCAATGTCCGAATCTTATCGAGATTCTCTTTCGGATCGCAGTCGAAAACACTGCAGTAAGCGGCATAACCCACACGGTCAAATTCCGCAATCAACAACTGCACCAGTGCCATCGAATGTTCTTCGCTATTTTGCTGCGGCATCGAAAATAAAATAGCTACCGTCCTGGTTTTCTGTCCCTGAATCAGTTTATAACCGAAACTGGGCTGGTAACCAAGCTCTCTGGCGGCCTCCCAAACCCGTTGCTTGGTCGCTTCCGAACTGTAATTGACGGCCTTGCGATTCAAAATCTGCGAAACGGTGGGGACCGATAAGCCGGTTTTCTCCGCAATCGTCTTCAAACTACTTCTTCTAGCCACGCTGTTACCTCAGAGTAAAGTATGAAACAAATAGTGTTTGTATAAATATAATACAAGACTGACTCCGATTTGTCAACCCCTCCAAACAAATATTATTTGTATTTCTATTATTCCCCCGCAATAGAGCCCGGATCCCGGGCATAAATTTTTTGCAAGACTTTAAACTATTCAAAACCGGCTGGTTATTTTCGGTTTCGGGACTATATTACCTGCTCCGGCTTATTCACGGGCGAACCCTGTAAGCGAGGAACTTAATCATGAGCAATCAGAATGGATCGAACGTAACCGTCAGTATACTCTGGCCGATCCCGAAAGCGGATTCACTTATGCTGCTACCGATTCGCGTCCGGGCAGCGCCCGGTGGCGGTTTTCTTTTTAATAACAAGCAAGGAGACAGATATGACGGCAGAAAAAATTGAAACAACGATTGACCGGATCGCCTTCGGCGGTTCCGGCGTGGGACGACTGCCGAACGGCATGGTCTGTTTCGTGCCCGGTGTGATCGCCGGTGAAAAAGTCGCGGTCGAAGTCGTAACCGAAAAGAAAAAATTCGCCATCGCGAAACTCTTGGAGGTTCTCGAACCCTCTCCACACCGGGTTGCGGTGGAAACACCGGTACCCGGCGGCGTTTACATGCATATGACTTACGAGGAAGAAAATCGGATCAAACAAGCCCAGCTCCTCGACTTTTTCCACCGCCAGGCCCCGACTGCCTGCGAGAACTGCGACTTCCGGGAACCGCTGATCCCGTCGCAGCCGTTACACTATCGCAACAAGGTGGTCCTGCATTATCAGGAGGGTCGCCTGGGGTATTTCGCAGAAGATAACCGAACCGTCGAAGATGTGCCTTTCTGTCCCTTCGCAGACTCCGAGGTAGCCGTCAAATTGGCCGAAATACGCTCAAACATGCAATCCGTCACTTTGCAAAATGACGACAAAGTGACGATTCGCCATGCCGCCAACGGCGTTTTTCACTGGGTCAACAACGCGCCCGAAGATATTCCGAACCTGCTTTACCATACCCCCTGCGGAACGCTGGAAATTGCCCCCGACAGTTTTTATCAGGTCAATGACGAAGGGGCCGCCATCATGCAGAACGAGGTGCTGTCCATGCTTGAAAACTTGACGGATGAACCGTCGTCATTTCTTGATCTCTACTGCGGAGCCGGATTCTTCTCGCTGGCGGCGGCGAAAGCGGGAATCGGCAAGATTATCGGCGCGGATATCGACACGAATGCCGCTGCCGCGGCTGCCGCCAACCTGCGCCGTGCCGGATACGAAGACAAGGCCCGTTTCCACGGCTTTGCCGCCAACCTGATCGTTGCCCGGTTGATCAAAAAGAGCGGAGAAAACCCGATTCTGCTGGTGGACCCCCCGCGTCACGGACTGGATCAGGACACCGCATCCCAGATTTGCACCTCCCATGTCCGGGAACTGATCTATGTTTCCTGCGGCCCCGACACGCTGGTGCGCGACTTGAAATTACTCGTTTCAGCCGGTTTCACGGTCGAGTCGAACGTCATGATCAACATGTTCCCCCGCACCGCGCACATTGAGAGCATTACCCGGCTCCGCCGCTGACGGGTTGTCTTCAAAATATCATGTTGTCAATTGATGCGAAATCAGCGCCCCCCTGCGGGGAGGTACTTTTTCTTGAGATTATTCCGGATACGGACTTTAAATTTGCCGCTTTGTGGATTAAATTATCACTGAATAATTTAATTCAATGATATACAACTCTGGAGACTTTGGATGAACTACCGTATTGAAATTTCACCATTGCGGCGCTGGCGCGACGCCCGCGGCGAAGGCGTAAAACAGCAGATTGCCAACTTTCTGAAAATCAGCGTCGATCAGGTGCGCACCCGCAGCGTTTATACCGTCAGCGCCGACATCACCGACGCCGAAGCGGCCAAAGCGGCGCGCGAACTCGCCAACCCGATTCTTCAGAGCGGCAGCGTCGGTGAAACCCCGACGGAAGGCTGCGACTGGCTGATTTCGGTCGGATTCCGCCCCGGCGTGACCGACAACGTCGGCCGCACCGCCCACGAAGCGATCGGCGACATCGTCGGGCGCAAACTGCGCGACGACGAACACGTATGCAGTTCCGTTGAATACATGATTTCCGGCAAACTCGACCGCTCCTCGGTTGAGGACATCGCCCGCAAGCTCCTGGCCAACGAACTGATTGAAACTGTTCGGATCTTTGACGGTGCCGAGCTCAAAAACGGTATTCCGCTGTTCCTGCCGGTGATCACCTCCGACCATCAGGCCGTGTCCCGCGAATACAATCTCGAAGTCAGCGACCACGAATTGGTGGAAATCAGCCGCAAAGGCATTCTCGCGCTGACGCTTGAAGAAATGAAGGTCATCCAGAATTATTTCCGCAACGCCAAAGGGCGCGAAGCGGTCGGCCTGAACGCCAACCCCACCGACGTCGAAATGGAAGTGCTGGCGCAGACCTGGTCCGAACACTGCAAACACAAAATTTTCGATGCCGAAATCGATTACGACGACGGTTCCGGCAAGATTCAGCATATCGTGTCCTGTTACAAAACGTTCATTAAGAAAAGCACGTTCGAAATCGGCGAAAAAGTGGACTGGCTGGTGTCCGTGTTCCACGACAACGCCGGGGTGATCAAATTCAATAACAAGCTGAACCTCGTTTATAAGGTCGAAACCCACAACAGCCCGTCCGCGCTCGACCCTTACGGCGGTGCCATGACCGGGATCGTTGGTGTGAACCGCGACCCGATGGGGACCGGGCAGGGGGCCGATCTGCTGATCAACGTTTGGGGTTATTGCCTTGGTTCGCCGTTCACCGAAGACAAGGACGTACCGGAAGGCCTGTTGCATCCGCGCCGCCTTCGCGACGGCGTCCACAAAGGAGTGATCGACGGCGGCAACCAGAGCGGGATTCCATACGGGCTTGGCTGGGAATATTTTGACGAACGCTACCTCGGCAAGCCGCTGGTGTACTGCGGTACGGTCGGGACACTGCCGGTGAAGATCGGCGAAGTCCGCGGTGAAGAAAAATCGATCAAGCCCGGCGACCTGATCGTCATGGGCGGCGGCCGCATCGGCAAGGACGGCATCCACGGGGCCACGTTCTCCAGCGAAGAACTGCATCAGGACAGCCCGACGCAGGCGGTCCAGATCGGCGACCCGATCACCCAGAAAAAAATGGGCGACTTCATTTACGAGGCGCGCGGCCGCGGCCTTTATCGTTTCGTCACCGACAACGGCGCGGGCGGCCTTTCCTCCAGCGTCGGCGAAATGGCCGGGCTCTGCAACGGCTGCCGGATGGACCTGGAAAAGGCTCCACTCAAATATTCCGGCCTTGATCCGTGGGAAATCCTGGTTTCGGAGGCGCAGGAACGCATGAGTTTCGCGGTCCCCCCGGAAAACATCGACGAATTCAAGAAACTCGCCGCCGACCGTGACGTCGAAGTCACCGTGCTGGGCGAGTTCACCGACGATGGCAAATTCCACATGACCTGGGGCGACAAGACCGTCGCTTATCTCGACATTGAATTCATGCACGACGGATTGCCGCGCCTCCAGTTGAAAGCCAAATGGGCCCCGCCGGTTCACAGTGAACCCGCAACCGCCGGGCGCGACCTGAAAAATGATGTGCTCGAAGTCGTCGGCCGCCTGAACATCTGTTCCGATGAATACAAGGCCCGCCAGTATGACCACGAAGTGAAGGGCCTCAGCGTCATCAAACCGTTCGTCGGCAAAGAACGCGACGTGCTCAGCGACGCCACCGTGACCATGATCGAACAGCTCAGCCGCGAAGGGATCATCCTGTCCGGCGGTATCCTGCCGCGTTACAGCGACATCGACACCTATCACATGGTCGCGTCGATCATCGACCTGGCGATCCGCCGCATTATCGCGGTAGGCGGCAAACTTGGCCATATCGCCGGGCTTGACAACTTCTGCTGGCCGGACCCTGTCCAGAGTCCGAAGACCCCGGACGGTGAATACAAGCTGGCCCAGCTCGTCCGCGCCAACCAGGCACTCTACGATTATACCAAGGCATTTCTGGTTCCGTGCATTTCCGGCAAGGACAGCATGAAAAACGACAGCACCCGCGGCGGCAAGAAGATTTCGATCCCCCCGACCGTGCTTTTCAGCGCCATCGCCCGCATGGACGACATCGCCAAGGCGGTCACGCTGGATGCCAAGTTTGCCGGCGACCTTGTTTACGTGATCGGCAATACCGTCGACGAGCTCGGCGGCAGTGAATACTTCGCCATGCTCGACGCCACCGGCAATAATGTGCCGAAGGTCGATGCCGAATACGCACAGGCCGTTTATCGCGCGGTTTCCGCCGTCACCGAAGCCGAACTGGCTGATTCCCTCCATACCCCGGCGCTCGGCGGCCTGGCCGCCGGTTTCGCCAAGGTGGCGATGGGCGGACGCCTCGGATTGGAAATCGACCTCGCGAAGATTCCGCATCAGGGCAATCTCACCCCGGAACAACTTCTTTTCTCGGAGTCCAACAGCCGTTTTATCATGACGGTAAAGCCGGAAAACGCGGGCCGGGTGGAAGAACTGCTGAAAGGCATTCCGTTCGCACAAGTCGGCAAGGTCACGGAAAAGACCGATCTGGTGCTCGGCGATACGGTCCTGCCGATGGCGCAATTATTGAAACATTACCAGGGAACCCTCGCGGGGATTTAAAGCGGGGACGATATGATCAGCCAATATTTTGCAGTTACGGCGAAGCTCTTTTTTCTGCTGACGCCGTTTTTCGTGCTATCGATTTTTCTAAGCATGACTTCGACCATGGAGCCGCTGGAGAAACGCCGCACCGCGGTCCGAACATCGATATCCAACGCATGTATTTGTCTTTTCGTTTATTTCTTCGGGAACTTTTTCTTTTCATTCCTGGGGATTACGCTGGATGCGTTCCGGGTCGGTGCGGGGTTGATCCTGCTGCTGAACTCCATAGAACTGATCCACGGCAAAACCAAGGCCCCGGAAGTCGGCAATACCGATATTTCGGTGGTTCCGCTTTCCGTGCCGGTAACGATCGGGCCGGGGACCATCGGTGCGCTGCTGCTGATGGGAACCGACAGCAGCACGGTGCCGATGAAGCTGGTGGACTGTGCCGGGGTCATGACCGGGGTACTCATCCTGTCGTTGATGCTTTCGTTCTCTGACCGGGTGGAAAAGTTTCTCGGCTGCCGCAATCTGGTAATTCTGGGCAAGCTGACCGGGCTGATTATTTCAACGCTGGCGATGCAGATGATTTTCACCGGGATTGTCAATTTTTTCAACATCCATGAGATTCTGGAACTTCTTCGCGGAGGGGCAGGCGCTCTTGCCGCCAAAGGGTAAATTATGAGGACACACAGGAAAACCGCCGAACGCCTCCCGGTCGGGGGCACGTTCAACGTCCGCGACATGGGGGGCTACTCCGCCGCCGACGGGCGAACCGTCCGGTGGAACCGGGTATTCCGTTCGGACGACCTGAGTACGTTGACCGATGACGGGCTCGACTATCTGACCCGCCTGGAAATCCGCAGTATCGTCGATTTCCGGGATCTTGGGGAGCGGGAATACGCACCGGACCGTTGTCCCGGCAGTGTTTCCAATATATACGAGTTTCCGATCAAGGTTGGTAATTTGATGGAACTGCTTGAGTTCAACAACCATGACGTCGGGTTGCTTCTGTGCAATGCCAACAAGAGTCTCGTGCGCGATTTCAACGCCGAATATGCTTTTTTTTTTGAAGTATTGGCCGATGGCGATTCCGCGCCGCTGCTTTTTCATTGTTCCGCGGGCAAAGACCGGGCCGGTTTTGCCGCCGCATTGTTCCTGTCATCGCTCGGAGTTGACCGTGAAATCGTGATTCAGGATTATCTGCCATCCGGCGACAATATCCGCCCGAAGTATCGCGCTGAAGTCGAAGCGAACCCGATTCTTGCGCCGCTGATGCAGAGCCGGCGCGAATACCTGTCCTCGGCGTTCGAGGTGATTGATGATGAATTCGGCGGCGTCGAAAATTATCTGTCCGAAGCCCTTGGCGTCGATCTCGACCGAATGCGCCGCCTGTATCTGGACTGATGGTCCCACCGTGCTCCGCGTTTCATTTAAAACTGATTATTTTTATGATTTTCCGGCTTGAATAGTGGCCGGTATGGTTTATCTTTTAACGAAGATTGCTTTTAAAACTTTAGGAACCTTTTATGCTTTATTATTTGTCGTATCTCCAGGAGTATTTCGGGCCGTTCCGTCTCTTCGAATACGTCACACTGCGCAGCGCCGGAGCCATGATGACGGCCCTGCTGATCGGAATGTTTTTCGGCCCGTTTACCGTACGCTCCCTGACCCGTTTTCGAACCGTGGCCGAGGACCGTTACAAGGATCTTTTTCCGAACGAACACATCAACCCGCTGAAAAACAGGACCCCCAGCATGGGTGGACTCCTGATCATCGCCGCCATCGTCATTTCCGCGCTTCTCTGGAACGTCTGGACCTGCCCGATCACCATCGCGCTGACGGTGTCGTTGCTGGCCATGTCCGCCATCGGGTTCACCGACGACTATTTCAAGGTGGCGTTCAAGAAACGCGACGGCATTCCCGGCAAGGCCAAGTTGATTTTTCAATTCGTCATCGCTTTCGGCGCCATCTTTTATATCAACAGCATGCCGGAAACCCACGGCATGATGTGGCAGTTTTATGTACCGTTCCTGAAAGACCCGGTCTGGGTGTCGCCGCTGGTCATGGTATTCAGTACCGTCGTGGTCATGGGCTCGTCGAACGCGGTAAACCTGACCGACGGCAAGGATGGGTTGGCGGTTGGCTGCATGGTATTCGCGGCCATTGCTTTTGGGGTTTTCGCCTACCTGTCCAGTCACAATGTTTTTGCCATTTACCTTGGAATTCCGGTTGTGCCGGGGATTGAGGAAGCCGCGGTTTTCGCCATGGCCATCGCGGGAGCCTGCATCGGTTTTTTGTGGTGGAACTGTCACCCCGCCTCAATGTTCATGGGCGACACCGGCAGCCTGGCACTGGGAGGAATCCTCGGACTGATCGCGGTTTTCGTGAAACAGGAAATCACGCTGGCGATTGTGGGGGGCGTTTTCGTGATCGAAGCACTGTCGGTGATGATTCAGGTGACCGTATTCAAACGGACCGGCAAGCGGGTTTTCCTGTGCGCCCCCATCCATCACCATTTTGAACGCCTGGGCTGGACCGAAACCCAGATCGTCGTCAGGTTCTGGATTCTGGCCGGAATCTTCGCCATGCTTGGACTTGCCACCCTCAAACTAAGGTGACGATCATGCGCGGGTTTGCGATTTCAGTTCTGTTGTTCACCGCCCTCAACATCATGGCGCTCAACTGTTCCCAATGCAACCGCCCCATCACCGGCAAATACCTAAAAGCCAATGGCAAAGTATTCTGCTCCAATGCCTGTTACGAAAAAACACTTCCGAAATGCGCCCTCTGCGGACGCCACTTCAGCAAAGGGATCCAGATTACCGAAGACCCCTCCAAGGTCTATTGCGAGGAATGCGCCGCCAAACCGATCTGCTCCAACTGCCGCCTTCCCAATGATTGCGAGAAACTCGATGATGGCCGCAATATCTGCCGCGAATGCCGCGCCCATGCCATATTTAAACAGGAGCAGGCACAAGAGATTTTCGACCAAGTCCGCGAACGGATGCGGCGCGATTTAAAGATCGGTACCGACCGCAATATTCACTTCTATTTGATTAGCCTGCCCGACCTGAAAAAACGCAGTTCCGACAGCAACACGCCCGGCGAGGAACTTGGCTTATACAGCTATACTTTTACCGAGGTGACCACCACCGAAAAGAAATTTCCGTGGAGTAAACCCCATGAAAGCATCAGGATCACCAACGAACGCTTCGCCATTTATGCGCTGTACGGCCTGACCGAACCAAGACTGATCGAAGTGTGCGCCCATGAACTGGCTCATGACTGGATGCAGGAAAATTACCCTCATATCCGTTCCCTGAAAATCCGCGAAGGCTTCGC
>CALABZ010000449.1 GCA_937888615.1 uncultured Lentisphaeria bacterium
AGGATCAGGATGAAATAAAGTGCGATGAAAATCATCATCTGCCCCGTGAGCCAGAGCGGACGCAGCGCAAAATATCTGCCCGCCGCCCACAACAGGGCCAGGAACAGAATATTGGCCAACAGGAAAAACAATGGCACGGCGAAATGAAGCTGCCATGCGTATGCCGGGAACAGCATCCGGGCGAAAGCACAGACCAGAAATACTGCCGAGGCGCAGACCGGGCATGGCACGGCCAACAGCAGCCAGCCGTTCGAATCGGCGGCGCCGGTTTTCTCGTCGTCACGGTGACAGAGCAGGCGGACGCCCCACGCCAGCAGGCCGAGGCAGAGCAACAGGTGGATCGCGGTCCCTGTCTGGAGGAACGCGGAGGAGTCTTTCGCAAAACGGAACAGGTCAAATTTTTCCAGCACGATGAACGCGGCGGCGAACAGCAGCAGATAAGCGCCCCAGGTGACGGCGAGGAATACAGCGCGTTTCAACGCGGAACGGTACACGGAGAAGAAATAATATTCCCCGACCGCCGTTTTGAAGGCGAAAATGCCCAGGGCCATTGCCAGTCCTGCCGCTATGCCGATCGATTCCGCCGGAAACATGGTTATTCCTCTGGTTGTTTATTACGTTTTTACAAAATGTAATAATATAATAGCGAAACGGACTTTAACAACCGCGATAAGGAACTTTATTCGGTTGAATTGCATTCCCTGCCGTGAAAATGGGGGAATTGACCGGTTCCCATATTGACAAACGGAGGATTTGGCTGTATTATATTCACATATAAACAAAGGATGTTCAAATATGAACAACAATATCCCGGCGGTCGAGAAAACGGTCGCCCTGCTTAATTATCTGTCCGACCGGCCGGAGGGCGCGACTCAGGCGCAGTTGAAAAAAGAACTGGGCATTTCCATGAGTACGGCCTACCGGATTCTGCAAACCCTGCTCGACAGTCATTGGGTGCGCAAGCGCGACGATGGCGTTTACCTGTTGGGGAGCGGGCTGCTGCCGATCCTGAACCGGTTCCGGGGCGGCACGAAAATGCTGGATCATTTTCAGTCCATCATCGACCTTATCGCCCGCGAACACGAGATCGCCTGCAAAATTTCGGTCCGGCGCGGCGGCGAACAGTTGACGCTGATGCGTGCCGAGCCGGAAGCCCCGATCGCGTTGACCGGCAAGACAGGGTCGCGTTTTCCGGTGGTCGAGGGCGCGGCGCTGTTGTGCCGGGACGCGGAAGCACAGTTGTGCAAACTGCTGGCGGATTGCCCCGAGGGAATCCCGGAAAAGAAAGACCCGGAACTGCTTTACCGTAGCATTGAGGCCGTGCGCAGGGACGGTTATGTGGTGAACAGCAACAACCGCTGGCGGATCACGGCGCTGTCCGCGCCGGTCTGCAATGTGGATGGTTCGGTTTTCGCGGTGCTGACGTTTATTATTCCGGACCCGCCCGCGCAGGAATTGTCCGCCCTCGGCGGGTTGCTGAAAGATTCCGCCCGCGAGTGTGAAAAAAGCATGAATTGGTAAAATAATAATATGAAAAATAAAAATTCATTTGCCGCCGGGCGCTACCCGGAAGCGTGGACTTTGACCGACGAATGGAACAAGGAATGGGCCAACGACCGGTAATGGTCGTAAACAGGATTCAATATTTGAGGATTCACCAGTGTTGAAAATGAAAGAAGGTAAATTATGACAGCAAAGACTCCCGTATATATTGTGCCGTTTTCGCATTTGGACCTTTTCTGGGCAGGTACTCGCGAGGAATGTCTCTCGCGTGGAATGCGTGTGATTCGGACCGCGCTCGACCTGCTCGAACGCTATCCGGAATACCGTTTTTTTGTGGAGAGCACCAACTTTCTGGAAGCTTTGCTCAACTGTTTCCCGGAAGACAAACCGCGTCTGAAATCATTTATTGACGAAGGACGCCTTGAGCTTATTCCGATGCGTTCCATCATTTATTCGCACCTGCCGTCGGGAGAGACCACGGTACGCAATCTTTTATACGGCAAGGAATTCTGTATGGAGGAATTCGGGGTTGAGCCGCGGATCATGAGTTTGTCCGATATTCCCGGCGTTACGGCTCAATTGCCGCAAATTGCGGCCCAGGCCGGAATGAGCGAAATCATCCTTTCACGGGGGTTTCGGACTCATACCGACCATGTGCGCTGGACCGGACCGGACGGGACCGTGATCCGGGCTTATGATCCGCTGCATTATGCGACGCTCTGCTGTACGGCGTCTTCCGAGGATTACCGGAAAATGACCGAGGCCGATGCCGTCAGCGAGGAATATATTGCCGCGGTCGATTATCCGCAGATCATCCATTGGGGTACGGACCTGTATATCCTCAACGAGGCCGTATTGCAGAATATCCTGCGGCGCAACCGGGAGGGGGGATGCCGGCCTTATCTGTTTTCGACGTTTCGGGAATTTTTTGACCGCAATCCGGATGTGCCGTACAAAGAGCTGACGGGGGAATTGCCCAGTACCTGGCCGCATATCGAAACGTCATGGCCGGATATCTGGCCGCTGGACGTGCCGGTCGAAAACGCCATGCTGAATGCAGAGTTTTTCGGCGCGTTGAACCTGCTGGCCGGATACCGCCGCGATTATCCCGCCGCCGCCATGAAGCAGGCCTGGCTGCGGCTGCTCGACTCCATGGACCACAATCAGGACGGCATCGGCGGTCCCGTGGCGGACCGGGATAAACTGAATCTGAAGCTTTCCGCCCGGATGACCGCCGAGCATTGTACCGAACATTTTCTACAGCGGATCGCCGCACGCACCACCGCGCCATGCGAAGGAGCCGCCCCGGTCGTGGTCTTCAATCCGCTGGCCTGGCGGCGCAGCGGACTGGTTACCGCCCATGTGGCCTGTTATGGCCGGACTTTTGCGACCTGTTTTAATGGTCACTTTATTTCCTGCGGGTATTACGACGAAAATGAACCATATCCGTTCCGACTGATTGACGCCGGTGGCAACGAAATTCCATTCAAGGTTGAAGAGCGCCTTTCCATGCTGACCGATACTTTTCTGCTTACGTTTCGGGCGGAGGATATCCCGGCGCTTGGCTGCGGCGTGTATTATTTGATTCCGGAGAAACCGCGGGAGAATTTCGCATCTCCGTTTGTGATTGCGGACGACCGCGACCGCGACCGGAAGCTGGCGGCCCGTTATATCGGATTGGATTCCGTCGAGAATCAATTCTTCCGGCTGGAAATTCACCGCCTGACCGGTGAACTTCAATTGACTGACCGGCGGACCGGACGAGTGCTTTTTGACCGAATGTCGATTCGGGCGCTTGAGGAAAAACGCGGCGAATACATTTATCAGATGGAGCTCACCGGGCGGGTGTTTCCGGCTTTGATCGACAGTATCGAGGTTATGGAAAACAACCCCGTATACTGCCGGGTCCGGATTGCCGGTTCAGTCTGCGGTATCCGCTTCGAACAGGATATCACGCTGCCGGCCGAAGAACCGGTCGTCGAAATCGAAAATACGGTGCATTGGGAAAAAGTCCGTTATGTTCGGCTGGAACAGACATTCCCGTTCGCTTCCGACGAAATCCCGGACATTGTTTATGGAACCCCGTTCGGACGGATTCGCTACCCGGAAACGATTTATCAAACGGCAAATTCGCCTGATCGGGAGTTCGAAAAGGAACCAACCTGTCGAATGCGGCTGGTCCGGGATTGGATTTCCGTGGCGGACAGCACCGGCGGAGCGGTGATCGGCTCGGACCATCGGATGTGGGAGATGGAGGGCAATTCTCTGAATTCCTGTATGATTCGCGGCATCGGCTGGACTTCCGGCGGCACCATTATCCGTGATGACGGTGCTCGTAAAGGAGTGGAGCGTCCGCCCGCCGGTGATTATACGTTCCGTTACCGTATCGCGCCATTCGGAGCAGGCGTTGCGCCGGACGGCCATGCCGGGTGGGAACTGAACCGCCCGATGATCTGTGCCGCCACGGCCGCCGGGGAACCCGCCGAAAATCCCGGACTGGTTCTGCCGCCGATGCCGGATGTTACCGGCACTTCGCTGGTGCTTTCCTGTGTGAAACCATCGGGAGACGGCGCCGGGGCGATATTCCGTTTTTATGAAAGCGAGGGCCGCCCGGCGGAACTGCGGTTGCCGGAAAATTCGGACTATTTCTGGTTTTGCACGGATTTGTCGGAAGCAAACCCGGCCCGCCTGACCGGAAGTTCAGTGCCTTTCCGCAAATTCGAGATCAAAACTTTCTTGTTGCAGAGAAAGGGGGATCAGAGATGAAACTGGGATTGATGTTGCCGGCAAAGCCGGATATCAAATGGAAACTGACTGTTCAGTCCGGGATTGAATACGCGGTCACCAAGGCCGCACCGGAGTTGAGCGGACTGTTGCCGCCGTGGGATTTCGAAGCGTTGCGGCAGGTTCATTCACGGTTTCGCGAAAACGGTTTGACGCTCTATGCGCTGGAGGGCGATCAGTTCGACATGAACCGGATCAAAATGGGCCTGCCCGGACGGGATGAGGATATCGACAGCTATCGCCGGATGTTGAAAAATATGGGACGGCTCGAAATCCCGTTGCTGTGTTATAATTTCATGGCGGGAATCGGCTGGTTTCGCAGCAGGATCGACCTGCCGGAGCGCGGCGGCGCCCTGACGTCGGGCTTCGATATCACGGACGTGAAAGACGAACCGTTGAAGATCACGGAGGAACAACTCTGGGCTAATTATGAATATTTCCTGCGGGCCGTACTTCCGGCGGCCGAAGAGTCCGGGGTCCGAATGGGACTGCACCCCGATGATCCTCCGGTTTCTCCGTTGCTCGGATACAGCCGGATATTGACTTCGGCGGAGGCTTACCGCAGGGTGTTGAAAATATCGGATTCGCCATCGCATGGCATCACGTTCTGCCTGGCTACTTTTCGGACAATGGGCGAGGATGTGTTCGCGCTGCTGCGGGAACTCAGGGAGCGGATCGCATTTATCCATATACGGGATATCACCGGGGACAAATACAAGTTCCGGGAGACGTTTCACGACAACGGACCGACCGACATGGCGGCGGTGTTCAGGACTTGCCGGGAACTCGGAATCGACGTGTTCCTGCGCCCGGACCACACCCCGACTATGGCGGGCGAGGATAATGCCAGTCCCGGTTATGAAATGCAGGGAAACCTGCTGGCGATCGGCTATTTAAAAGGTTTAATGGAAGCACTTGGCATCGCATATCAATAAAAATCAGGAGGAAAGCAATATGCCGTCATTACAGGATATGAAAAAGACTTCGACGAAGGAAGCCGGGTTGATGGAGCTGGACCGGTTGATCGAAACCCGGGAACGCATTCCGTCGAATGAATTGCCGATCCCGGTCCGGGAACTCTGCGAACGTTACGAGAAACTCTACACCGGGTGCATCAACGACGTGATGCGCGAACTTTGTCTGCTGGACCAGAATCTCCCCAGCGACATCATGCCGCTGCGCGACGAAATGGTCGTCTGCGGCGAGGCGTTCACCGTCAAAAGTTCGCCGCAGGTGATGATTCGGGGCGAAATGACGTTCCGGGCTCAGATGCTGGACGACATGAAACCCGAGGGCGTGGTCGTATGGGACACCTCCGAGGATACCGAAGGTTCGTTGTGGGGCGGCGTGATGACCGCCACCGCCATCGCCCGCAAGCTTCGCGGCGCGGTCATTGCCGGCGGTATCCGCGACACCAAACAGATCCTTGAACAGAACTTTCCCGTTTTCTACAAATACCGCACCAGCAACGGTTCGCTGGGCCGCTGCATGATCACCCATTATCAGGTACCGGTGAAAATCGGCAAAGTCACCGTCCGTCCCGGCGACATTATTTTCGGCGACATCGACGGCGTACTGTGCATTCCCCGCGAAATCGCCTACGACGTGTTGCTGCGCGCGGAGGGGATCGAACGCAACGAAAACGATATATTCTCCTGGGTTCGCCAGGGAGATTCCATCGAAGAAATCTTAAATAAAGGCGGATACTTCTAAAATAGATGCAGGCATGATTTCGATTTGTCATGAATGAATAAAAGGGGAGAATGCGATATGGTTGATTTTCAATTAAATGGACGAACCGCGCTGGTGACCGGGTCCACCCGGGGGATCGGGCTGGCCGTCGCCGACACGTTGGAGCAGTACGGGGCGCGGGTCATCCGCCACAACAGCCGGATCGCCGACTTGAGTTCCATTGAGGAGACCGCCCGGCTGTTGGCCGAGGCCGGAGCCGTCGATATCCTGGTGCTGAACGCCTCGTGCCAGCATTACCGCACGATGGAAGAAGCGTTCGATGAAAAAGAGTTTGCGGAACAGGTGAATGTCAACCTGCGTTCAAGCTTCCAGCTTGTTCAGGGCGTGCTTCCCGGCATGAAAGAGCGGCGCTGGGGCAGGGTGCTCGCCATCGGCAGTATCAATCAGTGGAAACAATCGCCTCGGCTGGCGGTGTACGCCGCAACCAAGGCGGCGCTCTCCAATCTGATGCAGAACTGTGCGCGCGCTTACGCCGCCGACGGCATTACGTTCAACACGCTTGCCCCGGGGGTGATCGCCACCGACCGCAACCGCGATGCTCTGGCTGATCCCCTCACCGTCGAACGGCTGTTGAAGTCGATTCCGGCGCGACGCTTCGGAATGCCGGAGGACTGCGCGGGGGCGGCGCTGCTGCTTTGTTCGGAGGCGGGCGCGTATATTACCGGCGCAGACATTCCGGTGACGGGAGGCATGCAGCTCTGATTAAAGTTGTTTAATTCTAATATTTATAACAAAAGTATAACAAGCGGTCGGCATCGGTCGCTTTTTTATTGATATTTACCCGATTGACTGTTGACTTTTTGTTGAAAATTGTTATCTTATTTATAGAGAACAATTTGTATAACAAAAGTATAACAAATGGCTAAGATCGATCAACTTTTCTCGGAACTGTCGGCGGAATTCGCCGGGGCCGCTTACGGCAAAGTGGGCGATAAATTTCTGACGGTCCGCGAACTTGCACTGCGGAAAAATGTTTCGCTCAAAACGGCTTTTGCCATCTTCAACGTCCTGAAAGAACACGGACTGATTGTAAAAGAAAAAAAGAATTACTTCATCAACAGTCTGGTATCCGTCCGCAAAAACATCGGCGGCATGCGCCTGATCGGATGTATCGTCACCACGCTTGGCAGTCCGTATTTCGCCACGCTGGTGCGGTGTCTGGAGGAGGCGGTGCACCAGTTCGGCGCGTGTCTGCTGGTGGCTTCCAGTGAATACGATTTCCAGCGTGAGAAAGAGCGCATCGAGGCTTTTGTGGCGCGGGGCGTGTCCGGGATTTTCGTATGCCCGTGGGCGGACGAATCGGAAGAGGAATTTTACCGGACGGTTTCGGTACCGATGGTGATGATCGGCCGCAAGCTGAAGAGTATCCAGCAGAAAACCGTCATTGTCAACAACCAGAGCGCCGCGCAGAGGGTAGCCGCGCACCTGATTGAATCCGGGTGCGAGCGGTTCGCCTACGTCGGGCAGAGCGTTTCCAAGCGCGACGAACGGCTCTTCGGATTTCGTGCCGAGCTGACGGAGCAGGGCAGGGAGTTGCCCGCTGAAAACATCATCCACACCGACTATCAGAATCATCAGAAAAGCCTTGCCGATATTGAAGCACTGCTTGACCGGGAGCGTGGCGGGCGGCTCGGCATTTTCTGTTATCACGACCTTTTCGCCTCGCGCGTGATGATGCTTTGCCACAAGAAAGGAATCAAGGTTCCCGGTGAAGTGGCGGTGGCTGGATTCGACGACCTGCCGATTGCGGAGGAACTGTCGCCGCCCCTGACCACGGTCCGTTACCCGGTGGAAAGCATCGCCCGGATCGCCGCCGAATCGCTTTATACGCTGCTTAAGCTCGGCGGCGGCTATGAAAACACCTGTTCCTACGTGAACGCCGAACTGGTCGTTCGCGAAAGTACGAAGAAACAATAAATCCAACGGAGAGAATCGTATGGCTATTACTCAAACGGCAATCAGTTACTACGGGCTTAATTACGTGGAGCACGCCGCCGCGGACTTCCTGGAAATGAAGGAGCACGGGTGCACTACCGTAATTCTGGCGGTGACGGAATTCGATTTTGACTTCTGGCGTCCGAACATCCCGAGAATCGTCGCCAAGGCGCATGAAATCGGTCTGCGCGTCCTGCTTGACCCGTGGGGCGTCGGCAAGTATTTCGGCGGCGAACAGGTCAGCAAGTTCCTGCAGGACAACACCGAGAACCGGCAGGTTTCGGCGCTGACCGGCGAGAAACTCCCGTTCGCCTGTTTCAACACCAACAGTTTTCGCGATTATTTTCAGCGCATCTGCCTGACGCTGGCGCGCGAAGCGGGCGCGGACGGATTTTTCTGGGACGAGCCGCATTATGCGTTTCCCAAATCCTATGCGTCGATCACCGGCGGCGTGGCGGATGAATGGACCTGCCGCTGTCCGGTCTGCATGAAGAAATTCCAGGATTATTACGGTTATGAGATGCCCCGGGTCATGAACGACGATGTCAAGCAGTTCCGCTGGCGCGAAGCGCTGTTCATCCTCGAAGACACCTCGCGCAAGATCAAGGAAATTGACCCGGAGCTCGAAATTACCTGCTGCGTCCATGCCACGATGAACAGCTATTACGTGACCGAATACCGGGGTTATGACAACTGGGACATGGTGGCGGCCTGTCCGTATTTCGACGTGTTCTCCACCACCATCATCGCCTGGGAACTGCCGGAAGGGTTCTTCGAACAGATTACCAAGCGAACTGTTGAAGTTTCAAAGCGTTATGGAAAGAAATCTGAACGCTGGCTGATGGGGTATTACAAACAGCCGAAGGACTTCAAACAGATCGACGACGTGGTCGACATGTACGAAAAGGCCGGCGTGGACCGCCTGGCTTCCTGGACGTATCGCGGCGGTTACGGTACCGTGCTGGCCGCTCCGGACGCCTTGAAGTTGTGGGACCGCATCGGTGAAAACTACAAACGGGTACTTGGTAAATAATTTTAATTCAATAAGGGAAAATACTGATGTTTAACGATTTGAATTATACGCAGACGGTTTTCGACAACATCCGCAAGGTGATGGTCGAACAGGAAGAGAATCTGAAAGCGGCCGGGGCGCTGATGGCGGACGCGATTGCGGCGGACAAGCTGATCAGCGTTTACGGCGGCGGCGGGCATACCACGCTGGTAATGGGGGAAATGTTCTTCCGCGCCGGAGGACTCTCGAACATCAACCCGATCATGGAGACGGGGCTTTCGGTATTCAATCAGGCGCTGAAGTATCTGGAACTGGAGCGTTGCGTCAACTACGGCGCGTCGATCATGAAGTACTACGACTTGAAAAAAGACGACCTGCTGATCATTTTTCACAACATCGGCATCAACGCCGCCACCATCGACGCCGCGCTTGAAGCGAAGAAGAACGGGGTGAAGATCATCGCGGTTTCCAGCAGTTATTGGCAACAGGAAATGCCGGAAGAACACTTCATCCGTCATCCCTCGAAAAAGAACCTTTTCGACCTGGCCGACGTCTGCATCGACGATTACAATCCGGTCGGCGACGCGGCGGTGAACGTGCCGGGGTTTGATACTCCGATCGCGCCGGTGTCGAACGTGGTGGATTTCGCCATCGCGCATTTTCTGGAGATCGAATGCATCCGCCAGTGTGTGGCGCGCGGCATTACGCCGCCGGTCTGGCGCAGTGCCAACGCTCCCGGCGGCGATGAATTCAACGCCGCTTACCTGAAAAAATACAAACCTTTAATCAAGAGCCTGTAAAATCATGATTGCAGAAATGAACAAAGCGTTGGCGTTCCTGATCGCCAAGTACGGCGTTCCCGCCGGCGAAATCAGCGTCAGCGACGGCGCGTACCGCGCGGGCGGATGCCCGTTATTGCCGTGGCGCATCGAACGCCGTTTCGTTGAACTGAAAAACCTGATTGCAAACGGTACGTTGGAAGGGGTTTCGACCCTGCGCTTCAGTTCCATGACCGCCGGCGGGCGTTTGATGGAACAGGTGACGCGGGAACTGGACCTGGCGGTGTGGATGACCGGTTCGCCGGTGGTGTCGCTGTTCGCGGTCTGTTCCGGCGGGGCGGCGGCGAATCTGGTGGTGAAGCTGGCAAACGGCGTCAGCGTCAGTGTGGAATGCGGCAACAAACTGCCGTCCGGCGCTGAAACGATCGACCGGCACGAGATTATCGCACGGCGCGGCATCGCGTCCGATCGGGTGGTGGACACGCAGGTGCCGCAGTCGTCGATTTATGCGTTCACCGGCAAGGGCGAGGAGCGTTATACCGACACCGACGCCGAGCTTTTCGGGCTGTCCGCGGACGAAATCGGCGTGGTTCGCGCGGCCTTTGCCGTGCTGGCCGACCCGGTGCTGGGGACCGAATGGACCGCTGCCGCCGCCGTCATGGACGAGCTGGCCAGAGCCGTTGAAAAATCCGATTCGAACTCAAGTTTGATCAAATTGCAGGGAGACACACAGAAATGAAACCGGTGAAAATCGCAATGATGTCCCTGACCCACGGGCATACCAGAAAATATTACCAGACCTTGCGCGACAACAGCAAGCTGGATTGGGTGGCCTCCTGCGCCGAAGACCAGGCTGCGAAAGACATTTACGAACTTTACAAAACCGGGGTGCCGTGCTATCTTAGTGCGGAGGAGATGTTCGAGAAACACCCGGACATCGAAGCGGTCGTGCTGGCTTCCGCCAACGACAGGCATTTGGAACAGGTCCGTTTCTGCGCCGAACGCGGCATCGATATCCTGTCGATGAAGATTCCGACGTTCGACATGGGAGAGTATGACGAAATGATCGAATTGTGCGACAAAGCCGGCATCATTTGCCAGGTCGAACTGGAACTGCACTACAATCCGGTGGTGATCCGCCTGAAAAAACTGATCGAAGAAGGGGCCGTCGGCAAAATTCTCTCGGTCCAGGCCACCAATATCACGCTGTCGCCGGTGTGGGCGTTTCCGTGGCAGGGTGTGCCGGAGGCGAGTTTCGGCGCGCGGGTGCCGTTGCGCGAGGGCGATTCCCGTTTCCGTGGCGGGGCGTTGTGCGACCATCCGCATGTGTTCGACATGATCCGCTGGCTGACGGGTTCCGATTTCGACGCTCTTTTCGCCGAAGTTGCGCCGAACCTGCGCCCGGACCTCGAAGTTGAGGACATGTTGCTGGTGAACGGCAAAATGAAGGACGGCACGGCGTTCCTTTTCGATCCCTCGTGGTCGCGGATGGAAGAACGGCTGAAAGTACCGGGCCCCGGCTGGGAAGTTTTTCCGAAACGCATGGAGGTGAATATCACCATCACCGGCGAGAAAGGCGTGCTGGTCTGCGATTGCTTCGGCCCGAACGTCTACCACAACGGCGCGCCGAACGACCGCTACACGGTCCAGTACACCTATTTCGACGAATGGATCGGGCTGATCGACGAGTTCGTCGACTGTGTCCGCCAGCGCAAACAGCCCATGATCAACTTGAAATGGCACAAACAGACCATTCAGGCGATGAACGCTTGTTATGAAAGTATTTCAACGCACGCGCCGGCCCGTCCGGCATAAAAACAATCAGGAGTTTTTGCATGAACCCCCGCGAAGAAAAATTATTGGATGCCAGAATCATCCCGCCGGTGAAGGAATTGCGGCTTGTTTCCGAAGACTTGTTCCGGCTGGAAGACGGATGCCGTTTCACGGTCCGGGGCGGCGAGGCCGCCGAGGTGATGGCGGATGCCCGCCGCGCCTGGGGAGTAGAACCCGAAATTACGGTCCTGCCACCTGAAACGTCGTTGAAGGACGAGGCTTACCGAATAGAGATCACCGCTGGTGAAGTGAGCATTGCGGCTTCCGCTCCGGCGGGCGTTCGCCACGCCATGAAAACCCTGCGGCAGCTGGCGGAGTCGGAACGCGGCTCGTTGAAGTGTTCGTATTATGTGTTGCCGTCGGTGCGGATCGAAGACGAACCGGCGTTAGGTTTTCGCGGTATTCACCTCTGCTGGTTTCCCGAAACCCCGGTCTGGGAGATCGAAAAACAACTTCGGCTGGCCGCTTATTACAAGTTCAATTATGTGGTTATCGAATCATGGGGCGTCGTCAAACTGAAGTCGCACCCCGAATTCGTCTGGAGCGAGTTCGCCGTGGAACAGGACGAGGTGAAGCGTCTGGCGGCGCTGGGAGAAGAACTCGGCGTCACGATTTTTCCGCAGGTGAATCTGTTCGGGCACGCCACCGTGTCGCGGACAGGCAGCGGCAAACATGTGCTGCTGGATTTCCACCCGGAATACGCCCCGTTGTTCGAGCCGGACGGCTGGACATGGTGCATCAGCAATCCGGTGACCCGGCAGTACCTGACCGATATTGTGGTCGAAATACATGAACTTTTCGGCAATCCGCCGTTCTTCCATATCGGCTGTGACGAGGCGTACAACGCGGGGAGCTGTACTTCCTGCCGCCGCGCCGATTACCCGGCTTTATTGCAGGAGCACATGCTTTATTTCCACGATCTGTTGAAACAGCGCGGGGCGCGCGTTCTGATGTGGCATGATATGCTGCTTAGCAGAGGGGATGAACGCTGGAAAAATTACATCGCTCTCGGCCAGAAAGATGACCGACCGGAAGAACTGCTGCGGGCGCTCCCGCGGGATGTCATCATCTGCGACTGGCAGTACGGCTATCCCGGGATTGAGGGAAAGGAACCGGAATGGCCGACGATGAAGTTTTTCAAGGATAGCGGGTTCGAGGTGCTGGTCTGTCCGTGGCTGAATATAGACGGCATTCGGAGTTTAGGACGCTTGGCGGCTCGCGAAGGACTGGCAGGAATGTTGGAAACGACTTGGAATTTGAATCGTGAACAGAACATGTGGACGATTTTTTCGACCAGTGCCCGTTCGGCGTGGGCGCCGTTCAATGACGAGTATCCGGATATGTGTTATCATGAATTTTTCAACCGGCACCTGCGTGAGGTCGGACATGATATGGGTATCGACCATTACATTCAGACCGGTCGTGTTCAATATCAGGTAAATCCGCACGATTATCAGCCCTGATTCGGCATTATTTCAGCTTTTTGCCGCAGTTTTGGCAGTACATGATATTTGTATTTTCGATGAGGCAAGGGGGGGGTTACAGGAAGCCCATGCCGATGACTTCCGCTTTGCCTTCCAGTTCCGCAGTGACCAGGCGGAACAGCAGTTCCTGCCGGATCGGATCGCCCCCGGTATTGGCACTGGGACGCTCGAACGTCACCCGCCAGATCAGGTTCTTCACCCCCGGCGTTTTTAATTCCGTCAGGAAGGAAAATTGGATAATCCGCCCGAACTGTTTTTTGAACTGTTCACAGGAGGTGTTGAAGTCCTTTTCCGCCATTTCCTTGGCAAACGCTCCCTGGCCGATCAGGGCGTGAAATTCCGGGTAGTTTTTATCCCGGATTGCGCCCAGAATCCGGTCGCCGATGACGGCTTCCTCTTTTTCTGCCGCGGCGGAAGTTGATTTCGAGTCCGTTGACGACAGGTTCGAGCACCCCCCGCCGACGAGCATCAACGAGGTCAATAACAAGGTAAGAAATTGTTTTTTCATATGGATTCAAGCTCCTGGTTATTTCATGATCGGTTTCGTCTGGGCGGCTCCCTTCGCCAAATCCGGGGAATTCCATTGGCACCGGGCCACCACGATCAGTTCCGAATTCTTGATCGAGGTCGATTTACTGGAGAAGAGGTAGCCCAGCCATGGAATATCCTTCAGGAACGGAATGCCGTCGTCGGACGTGACCTCGTTCTGCTTTTTCAGCCCGCCGATGACGAACCCTTCGCTGCCGTAGGGCAGGCTGACCGTCTGCGTCACGACGTTGTTGCTGCCGATTCGCGGTGTGCCGTTCGAGTTAAATCCGAGGAGGCTGTTGTTGCTCAATTGGATCTTGAAATTGGCTTCGTTCAGGTTTACCGAAGCGTTGTCGATGGTCATATTGAAGCCGAATCCGGTGAATGGGAGCACTTCCTGGGCTTTGCCTTTGCCGACGCCGATATCGTTCGGGTTAAGGGTTTGTCCGACCAGCGCGGAGAGCAGTTCGTAGGGGCCCACGCCGTAATCCGGGTTGCCGTTGCCGGGGATAGTGGCGCCGGGAACCGGTTTGGAGGTGTCCACATAAAAAATCTGGGTGGTGCGGTTCAGCTTGGCGCTGGTGTTGTTGCGGATGACGATTTCGCCGGTGTGTGAGATATGGGCTTTGCCGTTGCTGACCAGAAAATCAATGTAGCGGGTGTTCCATTTCGGGTTGAAATTGAAGAAACTGGTGCGTTCGCTGCCGAAGTTTCGATTCATGCCGCCGGTATAGATCGCGGACCAGTTGTTGCGGTAGCGCCCGCCGACGGAGAAGAAATCGACGCCTTCGTTGTTCTTCCAGTTCTGGAAGTCGATGCCGATTTTGTCGTCATTTTCCTCGGTCATTTCGTAGACGGTGATGGAGAGGCGGAGTTGCGGAAGCGGCACGTCGTACTTGGCGAGCATCCGCGAAATGTTATCGCAGGAATAGTTCGACACGTAAAAGATCAGCCAATTCAGCACCGGGTCGTAGGAGATGATATCCTGTCCCTGCCAGAGTTCGCTGACGTCGGTCACGTTCATGCCGACATTCTGGATCAGCGGCAGCAGATTGACCGCCGGGACGTATTTGGGCAGGTAGAAAAACGTCTGAAACCCGAAATTGGAGCCCATGCCGGGTTTGTCCAGAAACTCGACGAGCGAATCGATGCCCATGCCGTTTTCGCTGTCCTTGAACCGGTAATCCTCGGCGCTGACGATCACCAGGCCGGTGCCGTCCACGTATTTCAGACACTCCACGGCGGTGTTGCTGCCGAGCTGGACCGTCGGATTGTAGCCGGGTTGGGCGTCAGGGGGCGTGTTCAACACCGCTTCGCTTTTGGTGGCCACGGAGGAACCGGGGCCCGGCCCGGTGGTGTTCGAGGGGTATTGCTGAACCAGCGACGTGTTGCCGACCCGTTTGGACTGGACCATCTGGCGCAGGAACTGCCGGAATTCGTAGGCGTCGACATGTTTAAGCAGATAGGCTTTGGTCACGACGCGGGGGTCGTTGTTGTCGCGGATGAAGTGCACGGTTTTGGTATTTTCTTTCACGCTCAGGAGCAGTTGGGCGTGAACCCGGGTGCTGTCGTAGCCGCCGGTGTTGTTGAAGTTGGAGTCCCGGGGGACGCCGGCGACTTCGTCCGCCGTCGCTATTGTTGCGGCGGCGGCCAGGAACAGGCTGGGGAGTAAATATTTTTTCATAAGGCTTTCCCCTGTTTTTTCACTTGAAACAATTTGCCGGCTTCCAGTCCGTTGGGGACCGACGTATTGAGCAGTGTGGCCTTGACGGTCATATAAACCGAGGTTTTTTCCCGGCTGCGGGTGGTGGTGCCGAAGAAATATTTGAGAACCGGGATTTTCGACAGGAACGGCACCCCGATGGTCTGCTCTACATCCTGAAATTTATCCCATTTGGCCAGAATCGTGTCTTTATTCAATTCGATCAGTGTATTGCCGTCGATTTCGGACGTTTCGATCAGTTCGGTGCCGACGTTGTTGCGTTCGACCACGTTGGCGGTCTGGACGGAATACCCGAAGTTGACCGTTCCCTTGAAATTGGAGTATTCGCCCGGCGAGTAATTTTTGAACGAAAACGGTTCGTTCGCGGGGTCTCCCGCCTGCGGAATGCCGTAATGCAGGTTTACGATGGGGGTGATTAGTTTCAAATAAATCTGGCTCATGCCGGGCTGGAGGGATATCTGGCTCAGCCCGACGCTGGTCTGATCGTTGTTGGATTTGACGATATTCTGGAGTTGTGGATTGAACAGCAGCGCATAACTTTCGGAATCGGAGTTGGAGACGGTGAGGGTGGCGGTGTTGGTAATTTTGGCCTTGCCGCTCTGTTCCAACACCCGGAGGAAGCTGGCGTCGAACTGCGGCGCGAAGAGAAATCCGCCGAACGGCCCCGAAAGCGACTGGATGGCCGCTGAACCTGCCGAACTTACGCCGAATGCCTGGAAACCGGCGCTGAAAATATTCAAGCCGGGACCGTTCTTCCAGGCGAGGTAGTCGATGCCGAGGTCGAGCATGTCTGATTCGCGCACTTCCACCACCGTGAAAACGAAATTTACCTGAGGCGGCGGACGGTCCAGCCAGCCGAGGAACTGAAACATGAACTGTGAATTGCTGGAATTGTCTTTCCAGTAAATCTGATTGGAATTTTTGTCCCAGCCGTAAACCGAATCGTAGGGACCGGCGTTGATCGCCGCGTTGACCACCATGTTGACCAGGTCTTGCCCCGAACGGTACTTGGGACGGTAGACTTCGCGCGTGATGCCGGTTCCCTTCAGGATTTCGCCGGGGACTTTGCCTTCAATCTTGACCGGGCGGTCGGCCAGTTTGATGAAATCATCGACATAGGGCATCATCTTGCGCGGACAGGTGACGGTCAGGATCTGCTCGCTGTTGTTGCTGTAATTGATACAGTTGACTATCGAATTCATATTGTAACGCTTGACCATTCCCATGACGAAAGGGATCAGGTCGTTCGACTGGGTATATTTCAACACGTAAATTTTAGAAACCATGTAATCCTGCGCGTCGTCCTGAACCAGCCGCACAACGCGGGTATCGTTGCCGTCCTGTGCTCCGCCCGCGATTGGTCCAAGACAACATATTACCGCGCAAATACAGCGTAGACCAAATTTCATATTATATCGTTACCTCTGTTCTGATGGATCGTGTTCTGAACCGTCGCGGTGCTGGAAAAGTCCGGAACCGCGGCGGTTGACCGGTTTTCAGACCGCAGGCTGTGCGGCCGTTTCCTTTTGTTTCTTTTTGTAATAATGATAGAAAATGAGCGGAATCGATATTGAGAACAGCGTCCCGACCAACAGGAAGCCGACATACAATACGACTGAAAGCGTTCCCTTTTTCATCACATTGTCCGGCGGAATAAAACCGACCAGGATCGAAACCAGACTGGTTAGCCAGGCGATGCCCGCAACAATCCAGATCCCGGCTTTGCCGCCCGGAATCCGGTACGGACGTTCCTTGTCCGGCTGGGAATAACGCAGCCGGATCGCGGCGGCGAACATCAGCAGGTACATCACCATGTAGAGCTGGGCGGTCAGGGCGGACATCAGCCAGAACGCATTCGAAATCGTCGGCATGAAAAGCACCACCGTGGCCAATAGCGAACTGAACGTCGCCTGCGCCACCAGAATGCGCACCGGCATATCCTGGCTGTTGCGTTTCTGCCAGTATTTCGGCAGGTAGCCTTCCCTGGCCACTTCCAACACTCCTTTGGAGGGGCCGAGAATCCAGGTCACCACCATGGTCAGCGCGCCGTAAGCCAGCAGGATGCATATGATCGGCGTCACCCATCTGCAATGCAGTGAGGTGAAGATGTCTTCGAACGCCTGGCAGACGCCCGCCGCCAGACTGAGCTTGCTCGGCGGCACCACTACCGCGATTGCCAGCGATCCCGCCACCGAAAGCAGGATGACCAATATGCTGGCGAACAGGATTGCCCTCGGAAAACTTTTCGACGGATTGTTCATCTCCGTCACGTGCACCGAGCTCATTTCCATTCCGGCCAGTGACACCATCATGCCGGCCAGCAGCATCAGTTGGGTGCTGTTGCCGAGGCTCGGGATCAGAGCATCGGCCGAGAACGGGATTTGGATCGGATCGCCCAGGAACAGATAGATGATCACCATGACGATGATCGCCACCCCCGGTATGAGTGTCCCGAACAGCGCGCCCGAGCTCGACAGGAACGCGGATACCCGCATTCCCTTGAAGTTCAGAAAGGTGGAGAGCCACAGCGTGATCAGGATGGTGATGAATACAAACCATTTATTTGTCGCCAGGTCCGGGTTGAACACATAGGCGATGGCCGAGGCGACGAACGTCAGCACCGCCGGAAACCACGGCAGGTTCTCCAGCCATTGCATGAAGATCGCCACAAAACCCCATTTGGGGCCGAACGCCTGTTTCACCCACAGGTAGACCCCCCCGTTCTCCGGATAGGTGCTGGCCAGTTCCGCCGAAATTAGCGCGGACGGAACGAAAAAACAGATACAAGCCGCGATAATATAGAAAATCACAGACCATCCATAATCTGCCAATGTCGGCAGGTTACGCAGCGACAGCACGGCCGCTACGGTAATCATCGACATTGTAAAGACGCTTAAGGACTTAGCTTTACCCATAATAGTCACTCCATGTGTTTTTGACTAATATCTTACTTTTTGATGCAGAAAGATTTGAATTTGGTCTTCCCCTTGACTTCCTCGCGTTCCACGCCATGAATGTCGCCCTCGTAACCGGGGAATTTCTCTTCGAACGCCTGCCGGGTTTTCAGGTAGTCGAGGATTGGATAGGCTTTTTTGTTGAGGATTTCGCCGCCCATGACGATCGGGATTCCCGGCGGGTAGGGGACCAGCATCACCGCCGGAATCCGGTCGGCCATGTCATCAAGGAAGACATATTCCACATTTTTGCGGACCACCTCATGATAAGCGTCGGCGGGCTTCATCGCCTGGTCCGGAATGACTTCGAACGCCGCCTGCATTTTGTCGAGGAGTTTATGGTCGCGGATGAACCGGTGCATCGACACCGCGTGATCCTTCAGTCCGATATTGCCGTAGGCTTCGGGATACTGCGCGGCCAGGTCCGGGAATACCTCGCGCATCGGGGCGTTGCGGTCGAAAAGCTCTTTGAATTTGAGCAGTTCCGCCAGCAACGTGCCTTGTTTGGCCCGGGTGGTGCCCAGCGAATTCAGCATCAGGAACGAATAGTAGTCGGTTTTTTCGCAGACGATGTTATGGAGGATCAGGTAATTGGTCAGGATCGAGGCGGGAATGCCCCAGTCGCCGATTTGGCCGGATTCCGAAACGCCTGGTGTGGTGATGGTCAGCTTGATCGGGTCGAGCATGACATAACCGTCTTCGATGTCTGCGAAGCCGTGCCATGGATTTTTCGCGCTCATGACCCATGGTTCCTGATGGGTGGCCAGATAGTCGATATCCGCCTTGGAGAACGGAATCTTCTTCCCGTTCTGCATGATCCAGTCGGGCTGCCACATGCCGAAAAACCAGTCGTTATCCTTGGCCAGCTCCGCATGGAGCGACGCCATCTTGCGCCGGAACTGCACGGCTTCACGAATAATGTCGTGAATCAGGATTTCACCCTGGTCCTGCATCATTTTGGTCGCCACGTCGAGCGAGGCGATCATGTTGTATTGCGGCGAGGTGGAGCCGTGCATCATGTAGGATTCGTTGAACTCGTCCGGGTTGATCTTGATCTTGCCGCCGTCCTTGATATGGAGCATCGAAGCCTGACTGAACGCGGTCAGCAGTTTATGGGTGGACTGCGAACAGAAGATCGGGGGATCGTTCGGCTTGAGCGGCGTATCCGCCATGCCGAAGTGATCCTTGTAAACCGGGTTGAACTTGGCGTAGGCGTACCAGGCTTCATCGAAATGAAGGTTTTCCACCGATTTGGAGAGTTCGCTCTTGATTTTTGCCACGTTGTAGCAGACGCCGTCGTAGGTGGAGTTGGTCAGCGCGGACATTTTCACCGTCTGCGACTTCAGCTTGGACGGAATCAGCTTGTTGCTTTTGACTTTTTTCTGGATCGACGCGGGCGAAAATTCGCTCAACCGCACCGGCCCGATGATGCCGCGTTTGTTGCGCCGCGGAATCATGTACACCGGAAACGCCTCTGTAATGACCATCGCGTAATTCAACGATTTATGGCAGTTGCGGTCCACGAAGGCGATTTCGTCACGCACCAACTGGCTGCGCCAGATGATCTGGTTCACCGTGGAGGTGCCGTTCAGTACATAATAGGTGTAGTCGGCGCCGAACGCGGCGGCGGAATTTTTCTCGGCGTCGCCGACGATTCCTTCGTGGTCCAGCAGCGACCCCAGCTCGGGGACGGAGATGGAGAGGTCGGAGCGCAGGGTGTTTTCGCCGAAGAATTTGAACAGCGCCACCCCGGCGGGCGAGCGGAGGAATCCCTGGCCGCCGAGGTGCCCCGGCGTATGCCAGGCGTACTTGTATTCCTCGGCGTACTTGACCAGTTCGCCGAAGAATTTCGGATAAACGCTTTTAATGTATTCGAGGAGATGGACTTCGATGCGCCCGGCGAGAAATTCGGCGGTGTCCGCGCTTTTCCACATGCAGCCGTTAATGCGGGAGAGGACTTCCAGAGGAATATTTTCCGTTTCGAGGGTATCGGTCAGCAGCAGGATCGGGACCGTTTTATTGCGGCGGCGCATGAGCGCGATGAAGTGTTCCGGGTGGAGGTGTTCGCTTTTGTCCTCGCGCGGGAGTTCCCAGTCGACGATGACGCAACCGATATCGGCGCGCGAGACGAATACTTCCATCGCATCCTCATAGAGGAACGACCGGATAACCTTGCAATGCTGGACGTCCTCCAACTGGTCCGCAATCTCGTGAATACGGAATCCGTCGTCAGTTTCCCGGGTGAAATCCTGCGATACGATCAGGATGGGCCAGGCACTTTTGGTGATTTTCATAGCAGTTTCTCCATTGGTTGCTTGGAAAAATACGATTTTGATGGTTTGGTTTCACATGTGGGACGCGGGGTTGGTATAGTTATGGCGGTATTATCGGGGAGGGACAGGGGGATAGACTGGAGCAAATTCGAATGGGAAGGGCGTTCATGGCAAGGTCTTTCCCAAATCTCGGCATCGTTTATTTCAGGCTGTGCAAGATGGTTGTTTCTGTTGTCGGAACCAGTGGAACAGGCGAAGTTTGAAACGGCCGATTGTGAGCGGCAAAAACTGCTTGAAATTGCGTTGAGGCTTTGTTCTGACAATTGAAATTCCCTTACTGACTGCGAATATATCATGGGATAAATCTGATGTCAATGCCCGGGGCATAAAAAACACGGAATTTCGAACGGTTTCGAGTAGCGGATTGTCCGTAATTGCCTCAGCCGGCCCTGAATGAAAAATCATTTTCTCGTGATGCACCTGTTGACGAAATTCAAACTCGATATTATTGTTTATACGTATAAACAGGTGAAGCGGCAATATGAATCAGAAAGCGATAGCCGAAAAATTGAATATCTCGCAGGCTACGGTGTCGATGGCGCTAAAAGGGGCGCCGCGCATTTCGCGTTTGCTTGGGGATACGAGCTGAATTTTTTCAGGAATTGCAGAAGTTATTGATGCCCCACGCTTATTTGCTGCATTTGTCGCAGGCGAAAACGCCGCCGGAACTGGCGACAACGGTCGCCTACCTGAAAAAGCTCCGGGTCGCCGGGGTCATCGGACTCGGTATGATGGCCCGGGATTCCGGGTGCGCCAGCTTGAACAGGCCCGGCGGATGGTACGCAAGAGCATCAATCACCCATCGATTATCCTGTGGGGATTTCTCAACGAAGCGGAGACGAGCGTCTCGGAGGCGCTGCCGTTGATTACGGAACTGTGTGATGCAATCCGGCAGGAAGACGATTCCCGACTAGATCGGAAGAGCGTCGTGTAGGGAAAG
>CALABZ010000450.1 GCA_937888615.1 uncultured Lentisphaeria bacterium
TTGAGTTAATTTACAAGGCCTTTTACACGGATTCAAGTTGTCCAGCTTTTGGGGAGAACCGCACGTTTCGTTTTTACTAAAACATGCACCAGGGTATTAAAAACTCAATAAATATATTTGTGTTTCGCTGAAATCAGGGTATATTCTTAACATGGAAAAATATGATCCCAGTCAGATTCATGAAGCCGCACTTTTTGAGTGTAAGCAAGCTGTCCGCTTGTATAGTCGCAGGTATAGAGAAATGCAGTGGTTGCCGACGGTGGGTGTTACAGCCATGACGGGAGGAATCTTTCGCAAAAGCATGGCGGAAATACCGAATATCAACCGTCTAATAAAATATTACCTGAAACAATTGGCAGTTTATCGGATGAGGAAGTATCGGCATGGTTGATATTATTGTCCCGGTATATAATGTGGAAAAATACCTTGAGCCATGCCTTCAATCCATCCTGCAACAGGCAACCACAGTCCCGCTAAGGGTCATTTGCGTCAATGACGGTTCAACAGATGCCTCCCCGCAAATATTGAAGACATTTCGTAAACGCGATCCCAGAATTATGATCATCAACCGAGAAAACGGCGGCCTGTCGGCGGCGAGAAATACCGGGTTGGAACACGTTACCGCTCCCTATGTGTATTTTGTCGATTCCGATGACCTGATCAAGGAAAACTGTATTGAGCAGTTATTCAGAGCCATCCGTCAACATGATACTGACTTTGTAATCTGCGCCCATCAGTGTTTTTACTCCTATGGTCATATCGAAGAAAATCAGTGTTTCGATTTTTCCGGTTGGCAACCCGCGTGTTTGAGTACGCCAGAGGAAAAATCCAGAGTGTTTACTTATTGCTTTGCCTGGTCAAAATTGTTAAAAACCGAATTTATCAGGAAACATAAATTACGTTTTGCCGAAGGCTTGTGCTTTGAGGATAATCTGTTTCACTTCCAATGTCTGTGCCTTGCCTCCAGAATTGCGCTCATTACGGATAAGCTTTATCTCTACCGGATGCGGAATGGTTCAATTGTCAAACAGCGGGGAAAACCCTATCTTGACATGATAGAAATCCTTAATCGCAGCAAAAGCTTTCTGAAAGAACATCGCTTTTTCCATCTTTATGACTCAGTTTTCCTGGAGTTCAAACTGAACGTATCGTTCTGGCACTTTCAGTATATTAGAAATAAATACAAAGAGCAATGCCGCCAGTTGATCATGAAATCTCTGGATTATGAAGAACGTCAGTTCCTGAGTACTGATTCAAATGCGCTTTCAGCCGATGCGGCACGCTTTTACAGGGAATTGCTTGACGGGCAATGGAACTGGTTAAGATCTTTGCGCTGGAAGGTAAAAAGCAACCTGAAAAACCTCATTCGCCCATTCTATATGAAAGTTTACCCAAGGGCGCAGCGCAAGCCTTTTAACCGCAATACTCCTCCAACGGTTTCGTGAAGTATACCACTAATTTATCTTTGTTTAAGCGCATCAGATATCGCATTGTCAATTACTCTGATATGCCGAGCCATGGAATAATTATCGAGAATATGTTTTTTTGCACTGATCCCCATCCGGCTAACTAAATTATCATCCGACAACAACCGTTTCAGGAATGATACTATCGCGTTTATATCATGCTCATCGGCAAGAAATCCTGTTTTTTCATCAATAACGGCATCTATTATGCCGGCATGTTTTGTAGATACAACGGGAATTCCAGCCGCTTGAGCTTCAAGTATCCCTACGGGAGTACCTTCTGAATCTCCATTCTCCGTAACGACCGAGTGTTGCAGGAATATTCTTGCACCAGACAGTTCTTTCGCTACCGCGTCAGCAGATAACGCCCCGGTAAAAGTCACTTTTTCAGATATTCCGTATTGCCTTGCCAGGTTACGGCAGGTTTCCCGCAAGACGCCGTCTCCGATCATAAGCAATTTCGCCTCCGGGAACGAAGCGGAAATCTCTTTGAATGCCATTATATTATAGTAAGGGGCTTTTTTGTCTACAAACCTTCCCAGGCAAACAATTTTTTTGCTGTTTGCCGGGTCGGTTTTGATTTTGTGGAAAATTTCATTTGGAGCACACGGGTTTAATATAAGTTTATCCGGGGCAGCCCCCAATTTGCAAATAGCATCCCGCATATATTTTGATACTACAATAATATATTTACAGTATTTAAATAACTCCTTATAAGCACTGCCGTATTTTTCCAATATATCCAGGCAGTGAGCATCATATCCGTGGAAATAGGTTATCAACGGTATTCCTAAGGACTTACATGCTGGAAGGACATTAGTTCCTGTCGGGCCATATTCCGCTAAAACCACTTCAATTTTATTTTTTTTAAAGGATTTTTCCAGCGCCCGCTTATATGGATCTTTTTCTTTGTACATATAATAGCGGAATGCTCGTGCAAAAATATTGAGTTTGTCAATAATATTCCCCTCATTTTCCAGATCAGCGGGCAGATATTCTCCATAATAATAATGAATATTGCCTGAAAGCAGATCTTTATGAGCTTTTATAAAAGTCTCGGAAATCGCTGACTGTCGGGGACTTATTAATGCAATTTCAGCCATTTTCTGCATGGTCCTTATTTGTTATTTTTAGATGCGACGACAGCATAGACGGCGGCATCCTCGTTATGAAAGGATTTGTTGTCAAATATTTTCATCAGTATTTGACATGTAAAGAAAAATACCGGTTTAAGGATATTGGGTACGCGATGGGATATTCCGTCTTGAAATAACTGTATTCCGCTGGCTCTGGTAGTTATAGTGCCATAAGCATCAAGGACTTTAAAGCCGGCATCAGAAAAAATCTTTTTCAGTCCGGCCTGAGTCCATCTCCAGTAATCGACCGGATGCGGATGATATATCCAATAACCGTGAGTTGATAAGATAATTATTCCATCCGGTTTTAATACTCTTTTTGCTTCTTTGATATACTGATTGTAATCTTCGATATGCTCAAGAACTTGAGTAGATAAAACAATATCTACTGATTCTGAATCTAAAGGAATTTTATTTGCTTGAATGATAATATCGGCATTTTGTGATTTATCGATATCCGCCCGAATATATTTATTATTTTTTTCATATAAGGAAGAATAAGGACTTGCGCCTGCTCCATAATCAAGAATCGTTAGATTATCCTTATCTTTTAAATATTTTTCCGCGATTTTTTCATTCAGGGCCCATAATTTGTTTGATATCTGATATCGCGATGAAAACGGAGAAGGATTCAAATGTTTATTTTTGTGTGGCATGCCTGCAACTCCATTTATTTTCTTCAATATATACAGCATCATCTTTTCGCCAGTAATATGTCCTTGTCTCTTCCGGGAATGGAACGGTAAAATGACAGCAATTGAGCAGTTTGTCAAGTCGCACTCTGATATCTGAATTTGCAAAAAAAACATTAATGAAATACGAGTTCGGATAAAGATGCAATACAGGAATAACCGATTCAACGGTAAATTCACCGGGAACATGACAA
>CALABZ010000451.1 GCA_937888615.1 uncultured Lentisphaeria bacterium
CAATGTGATGGCTCCGGAGGCACACCGCTATTTCGTGACGTCTTTCGAGGCGGACCCGGACACGCTCGAACTGGCCGCGTTCCAGGGCGCCAGCGACGATCGCGCGGTGGTTTATCTGAACGGCAGGAAGGTCGCTGAAATGTCCAGTTGGGCGGTGCCGGCGGTGAAAGAAAATTTGAAGGATTTGCTGGTGAAGGGCAAAAACACGTTGGCCGTCGATGCCTGCAATGTCGGGGGCAGTGCCGGATTTCTCGGCGAACTTTCCCTGCTCGGCAAAGACGGTTCCATGGCCTGTATCGGCACCGATGACGGTTGGTTTGCCTCCGACAAGTTGGTTGACGGCTGGAACAGTCCCGGATTCGAAGCCGCCGGATGGGGTAAAGCCGATGTGATCATGCGCCCGCCTCAATTGCCCTACGGCGAAACCGCCTATCGGAATTTCAGGAAAATCCCGGTTCTGAAGCAGAGCGGTGTAAATGCGGATTTGAAAGCGGAAGCCGGTAAATCCGCTGAATTCAAAATGGCTTATGACGCGGTCCCCGGATTGTCGGAGGGCGATGTTTATTTGAAACTGCTGCGCAAAAACCGCGAACTGTATTGCCTGAAATTGAACCGCGAAGTCGCGGACGGCAAGCTTTATCTGTCCAGCCGGATTTCGATCCCGGCGGCGGCGCTGCCCGAGGAATATGAACTGAAACTGGAAAGCCGGGGTATCCGGTTTGAAAACAACGGTCATGCCGGCAGGATCAAGATCGAAGCCGGACAAGGCAATGGACCGTTGCGGGTTGAAGTGAAAAAGGAAAACGGGCTTCCGGTATTGTACGTCAACGGCAAGCCGATACCGCCGATGTTATACCGGAACGCAATCAATTTCCGCAATGAAACCCGAAACAACCGTTTTATCAGCGGATTCGACCGTAGGGGCATCCGGCTGGCGGAGCTGGGGATTACTTTTCAACAGTTATGGAAAGCGGACGGAAGCATTGACACGGATGAACTCGAATTGCATATTCTTTCCGCGTTTTACTATGCGCCGGATACCAGTCTGGTGCTGTTTTTCAACACCGACGCGCCCGCCTGGTATGTACAGAAGCATCCGGCGGAGCGCTACGGTCTTGCAACAGGCTCGATTGACCGGGTGTCCTATGCTTCCGAGCGCTGGCGCGGGGATTCCGCGGCCTTTCTGGGGGAATTGGTGCGTTATATCAAAAGCCGTCCGTACTACAATCGGGTCGCCGGTTTCGGGTTGGACGGGGGCGAAGACGGACAGTTTATGCAGTGGACCGGGCGCAACCTCAATTACATGGGGGATTACAGTCCGTCCATGGTTCAATACTATCATCGGATGCTGGAGAAAAAATATGGAAATATCGCGAATTTGAATCAACGCTGGCAAACCCGTTACAACTCATTCGATGAAATCGCCATTCCCACGGAGGAACGGCGCAAAGGCTCCCCGGACAAGCTGTTTCTGGACCCGGTGAAAGACGCCGACATCATCGACTACAACCGCGCGTTCTCCGATGCGGTGGCGGATGTGGTCCTGAATTATGCGGCGGTGATCAAGAACGTCACTTCCGGCGAAAAGGTGGTGGCGGCCTATTACGGTAAATTCTTTTCCATCGCCGGATATATCGATTGGGGCGAATTGAGCATTGAACGGATGATCGCTTCGCCGGATGTGGATTATCTTATCGCGGTGGAATATGCACAGCGCGGCGCCGGTATGCCGCATTCGGTCAGTGCTCCGCTGGCTTCCTATGCCCTGCATGGCAAAATCTTTATTGACGAAGCCGACATCCGCACCTTCCTGAGCGGTTCCAAAAACTGGGCGTATGCGGGAACGTTCTTCGAAACGATTTCGATGATCCGCAAGATGTTCATTTATAATTGGAGCAAGGGACACGGCATTCACTGGTACGACCTGCATGGCGGTATATTCGAGCACGACGGTATTCAGCAGGCCATCGCCAATGTTTATCAGGCGGCGGCGAAGACGACCGGGCGCAAGTTTAAACCGGCGGAGGTGGCGGTGATTGTCGACGAACCCGCTTTCCTGTATACCACCGCCGAAATCAAAAAGCTGAGCTCGCGCGCTCTTCTGCACCTGCAGAACGGCAATTTCGGGCGGATGGGAACCGATTTCGACGTTTACTTCATGAACGATATCCGCCGCCGGGATTTCCCGGAATACAAGATGTATGTGTTCATGAACGCCTGGGCGCCGGACGCCGATACCGTAAAGGCGATTGAAAAGCTGAAGCGCGACGGCAAATTACTGGTCTGGCTCTATAACGCGGGCTTGATCAGCGACGGTTCCATGTCGGTGGCGAATGTGTCGCGCCTGACCGGCATTCAGATGAAAGACGCCGGTAAAATCTCGTTATCCATGTGCCTGGACCCCGCCGCCGCGCCGGAATGGTTCCGCAAAATCAGCGGCCCCCAATATTCATCGGCGACCGACGCCGCACCGGCGGCCTATCCTGACGACCCTTCCGCCAAATGCTTCGGTCGCTTTATGAAAACGCCGGGTATTTCGCCGATGGCGTTGAAGAAATTCGCCAATTGGACCAGTTTTTACAGCACGGTGCCGGTATTGACTCCGGCGACCTGGCGGGCGCTGGCCCGTGGGGCCGGGGTTCACATTTATACCGAAGACCCGGACGTGATGCTCTATATCGGCGACTGCCTGCTGGGGGTGCATACCGGCAGTGACGGCGTCAAGACTATCGAATGGCCGGAACCGACGGATTTCACCGATGCCGTAACCGGTGAATCGTATGGCAGAAACATCAAGCAGCTTCGACTGCCGATGATAAAAAACGAAACAAAAATCATACTCGTGGGAAGGAAATAAAATGCGTATCACCGGAACATTTTTAGATGAAATCAGTTTTGACATTCCTCATCATAACTGGGGTGTTGAAGAGTGGGACCATGATTTCAAGGCGATGAAAGCCATGGGCATCAAACGGGTCATCATGATCCGGTGCGCCCACAAAAACTTCATGACCTACCCTTCCGCGGTCATTCCCAGAGTCAGCGGATATGTCATGCATATGCCGCCCGTCGACCTGGTGGATATGTTCTTGACATTGGCGGAAAAATACGAAATGGAATTTTACGCGGGTACGCTGCATTGCAATCCCGGCAACTGCAAAAGCTGGAACGACCCCGGCATATTCGAAAAAGAAGCCCGCATCAATATTGACATCATTTCCGAGCTTCAGGACCGTTACGGTCATCGCAAGGCGTTTGCCGGATGGTACCTGACCCATGAAATCTGCAGCAACAATTCGGGTACGATCGATCTGTTTATCCGGCAGGGCCGACATGCGAAGAAAGTTTCAGGCGGGAAACCCACTCTGATCTCTCCATATTTCGCCGGGGTCAAAGCGCACGCGGGCGTGGATTCCTACCGGGCTTTGACGTTGGAAGAACATGTGACCGACTGGGAAAACATCTTCTCCCAGTTGTCCGGCACTTTGGACTACGTGGCATTTCAGGACGGGCACGTGAATTATGATGAACTGCCGACTTACCTGAATGTAACCAAAAAGCTGGCGGACCGTTATAATATCGAGTGCTGGAGCAATATTGAAAGCTTCGACCGGGATATGCCGATCCATTATCTGCCGATAAAATGGGAGAAATTCCTCTGGAAAATCGAATCCGCGACCATGGCGGGGATTACCGACGCCATTACCTTCGAGTTCTCGCATTTCATGAGTCCGAACAGTATGTACCGACCCGCCGCCGGGCTCTACGACCGTTATTGCGAATACTTCAATATCCCGGCCCGGTCGCGCGATTTTCGCGGAAAATTATAAATAAACCACTCTTTCAAGGCTACCCCACCCCACCCCCGATCGTCCTCCCTCTGAAACAGGAGGGGGGGCGATCATTTTTGACAGATTTCCTGGGCCAGCCGGACCGACGCCATCGCGTCTATGGCATAATGCGCACCGATTTCGTCGGCATAATTGCGGTCCACCACCGCGCCGCCGATCATGAACGGTATTTTCAAGCCGCGTTCGCGGGCGAGGTTCACTACGTCTTTCATGCGGACCATCGTGGTAGTCATCAACGCGGAGAGCCCGACCAGGACGGCGCCATGCTGGATGGCGGCCTCGACGATTCGCGTCGCGGGCACGTCTTTGCCCAGGTCGATCACGTCGAACCCGTAGTTTTTCAGCATCAGCGCCACGATGTTTTTGCCGATGTCGTGAATGTCTCCTTCGACGGTGGCGATGACGATGACCGGGCGAGCCGTCGCCGCCTCGTTGTCCTCCGCCAGCAGCGGTTCGAGCACCTGAAACCCTTTGCGCATGGTTTCGGCGCTCATCAGGAGCTGGGGCAGGAAGTAGATTTTTTTATCGTACAAGTCGCCGACCCGGTTGATGCCGGGGATCAGGCAGTCGTCCATCAGGGATTTGGCAGGGACGCCACCGTCAAGGGCGGCCTGGACGGCGGCGGCAATGCCGTTTTCGTCGCCGTCGACGACGAGCCGCTTGACTTTATCGGACGGTGTTTCGTTGGCGGTGACGGTACGGACTTTTTCGCCGGCGGCGGCCGCGTATTTTGCGACAAAACGGAGCATTTTCGGGTCGCGTCCGCACAGCGTGTCCCCGGCGTCGATCAATGACATCAATGTTTCGTCGGACGGGTTGGCGATGGCCATGTTCAGCCCGCGCCCGATCGCCATGCCGAGAAATGCGGCGTTGATCAGCCCGCGGTTCGGCATTCCGAAACTGACGTTCGACAGCCCGCACAGGGTATTCACTCCGAACTCCTGAGAACACCACTGAATCAAATCCAGCGCGATCTGCGGCGATTTCGGCGCGGACGACACCGCCATGATCAGCGCGTCCACACAGATGTCTTCCTTGTGATAACCATACTTCTGTGCTTCGGCGAAAATTTCCTTGACGACCTCAATCCGTCCCTCCGCGGTCCCCGGGATTCCGCCGTCGGTCAACGGCAGCAGTATGAACATGGCGCCGTATTTGGCGGCGATGGGAAGGGTCTTTTCGATCCGAACTTTTTCGGCGGAAATCGAGTTCACCAGCGCCCGTCCGGGGTAGACCCGCAACGCCGCTTCGATCACCTCCGGCTCCACCGAATCGATGCACAACGGACGCTGGCAGATGGGGCCGAGGACGGTCAGCGCCTCCAGCATCTTTTCTTTCTCGTTGATGCCGGAGAGCCCGAAATTCAGGTCGAGGATCGCCGCGCCTTTTTCACTCTGCGACATGGCGAATTCACGCACCATGTTCATGGAGCCGGAGCGCAGTTCCGCCTGGAACACTTTTTTGCCGGTGGGGTTGATCCGTTCACCGACGACGGCGAACGGGTTTTCGCCGCCGAGCAGACAGCAGCCGCGCGGACCCGACACGGCGCTGAGGGCGTCGCGCAAGGGCGGTTCCGGGCTGAAACGGCGGGCGTTGTCGGCAAGTTCGCGGATATGGTCCGGAGTCGAACCACAGCAGCCGCCGATCAGGTTGGCGCCGGCGACGGCGAGTTCTCCGGCGTAGGCGCCGAATTCGGACGGGGTCATTTTAAAAACGGTCTGGCCGTTGATCAGTTGCGGCAACCCGGCGTTGGGTTTGGCGACGAGCGGGATGGTGGCGTAGGGCTTGAGCTTGCGGATGATCTTGATCATGCTGTCGGGGCCGGTCGAACAGTTGCAGCCGAACGCGTCGGCGCCGAGGGCCTGGAACGTGATCAGTGCGGAAAGGGGGTCGTTGCCCATCAGCGAGCGTTCGTTTTTATCGAACGTCATGGTGACGATGACCGGCAAATCACAGCTTTCGCGGACGGCGAGCACGGCGGCGCGGGCCTCCTGTACGTCCATCATGGTTTCGATGGCGAAACCGTCCACGCCGCCGGCGAGGAGCCCGGCGACCTGTTCCTTGTAAATATCCACGACCTCTTCGAACGTCTTGGAAAAGTCGCCGGTCGGGGCGATATCGCCGAAGACCAGCGCGTCCCCCATCGCTTCGCGTGAGAATTCCGCCAGCTTGCGGTTGATTTCGAAACCGCGCTCCGCCAGTCCGAACTCCGCCAGTTTCAGGCGATTGCCGCCGAACGTCGGCGCATAAACGATGTCGGACCCCGCATTGCGGTAGGCGCGCTGGATATCGATGATGGCACCGGGATTTTCCGACACCCACTGTTCGGGCGAAACGCCCTGGGGCATTCCGCGTTTGACGAGTTCGGTGCCGGTGGCGCCGTCGAGGATGATCATCCGCGATGAAACAAGCCGCTGAAATTCTTCTCTGGTCATGTCGTCTCCATAGTATAAATTCGTATTAATATACTGCCGGAAACGACATTATTCCAGTGCCCAAACGCCTGATTTCGATATGCGCCCTGACAAAATAGACATTATTTGACGGGAACCAACTTCAAGGCCTGGATCAATATGGTCCGGGGATTTTCATGTTGTTTGACACCGGCGCACCAGAAGTAACAATCCGGCGCCGGTTTGAATTCACCCAGCTCGATCCACCGGTATTCACCGGCGGAGAGGTCATTCCCCGGAATATTCTTTATCATCACCGAAACACCTTTTTGGGAATCATGAATTCCGGCCGCCAGGTTATTCGGTATTGGTGCTCTGGCTTGAATATACAGTTTATAGCGGGTTCCTTTCTGCAGGCTTTCGAACGGAATCATCCATTGCAATGACCAGGTATTGTTGCAAAGCAGTTCTGCGGTTTTGCCGTTTTCGGACAGAGGATCATTGATCAGTTTTGCTCCGATATCGCGATAGAGAGTAAATTGCTCCGCGGTTATTTTGGCTGCCTTGCTGCCGGCCGAAGTATTGAGCATGATCTGGCGATCGCCGAGGTATTTTGACATGGGCACGTTTTCCCGGTATGAGCGGATGTCGTTTGCGGCGGTTATCCGCCGGATCGAATTCAGCGTTTCGGCATATTCTGCGGCATTGAACCGGGTTTGACGGGTGTACTGACAGTCAAGCTCAAGCATGAGCACCGGAAGCATCGCCATCTCCAGACGGGGGATCAGGTCGTTTTGTCCCGCCTTCGTCAGAGCCTGTTTGCCTCGGACGAAACATGCTTTGCTTTTGGCGAGAAACTTATCCTGACTGTAATAGGTCCCGGGGGTTCCGGCCTCTATCAGGTCGAAATATTCCTCCATCATCGGAGCTGCGGCCCCGTAAACGCCATAGTTGAAATCTTTGACCAATTCACGCATGTCGCGGTTGGGGTTCCACAGGAGTTTGGACATGACCCAGGCCCGCATTTCGACCCGGTCGCCGGCGGCGTCTTCGCGCTTGCCCTGCAGCATGACGCCGATACAGTTTTGCTGTTTATAAAATTTCAGGTTCTCCGCCATGGTCTGGAAACTGGGAAACGGCATAAAATAATTGGTGAAATCAACCATATAATCCCATATTTCCAACGGTATTTTCAGCTTGTTCCATTCTTCCAGATTTCGTTTAACGGACGGCATGTCGACTACGCTCTTCAGCTTGGAGAGAGAATTGTCTTCGTCGGTGATGCAGAACCAGAGGCGGATATTGGGCTCGACTTCGAGATTCACCGGCGTTTTCTGCATGTGATGATAGCCCAGGATGACCAGGCGGGCGTCCGGAAATTCCCGGCTCATTTCCCGGGCAATGGTATTGGCCAGCAGAAGATGCGGGGCGATTGGCGCATCGCCGTATTTGTGGATTGTGGCCATGCAGGAGGCACAATGACAATAGATCGGATAATCGTTCTGTGAAAACGAGACCAGATTTCGTTGCGGGTTCTTATTGTTGCGAAGCGCTTGCAGAACTTTTTCCCGGGCCAGCTTTTGCACTTCGGGGTTGGAGGGACATAATTGACGTTGGTTGCGGTTGCCGTGTTCATCAATCATGAAGCATTCCGGCTTCGTTCCAAAATCCGTTTGCGGTATGATCTTGTCGTAAGTATGACAAAACCAGCCGGGCAGATAACCGAACCCGTCATCAAGCAAAATCCGGTTGCGGCGCGTGAAATCCCGGTTGTACGACAGGTTGGTAAAGGGATTGCGGCGCGCAAAAGCGGGTGAATCCTTTCGAGATGCGATATTTTCAACCAGTTCGGGGCGTGAGGGATAATACTCCAGGCCGCGACCGTACCAGCGGCACCCGAGATCCTCTTCCAAAAGCGCCAGGACGCCATTCAATGTATTGCCGCTGATATGGATATTGCCGTCCGCCGCCTTGATGGCAAAGCCATCCGTGGAGCCATTGTCTTCCAGATGAATGAAATTGCCCTGTGGGGGCTGCGCATCGACCACCCTGAAGTCGCTTCCGGTGATTTTCTTCAAGCCGTTTTGCAGTTCCGCGGAGGCTTCTTTTTCGCGGGCCGGATTTTTGCCGGAGAGCCAGATGACGAGCTGACCGCGGCCATTTCCGGCAAATACGATTTCGGAAGCTTCACCGGATACGGGTTTCAGCGTATTGATTGGATCGGCGGTTCCGGCCAGGCAGAAGCAAAACGCGATGAGAAGATAGATCGATTTCATGAGTTTATCCTTTTTATGGTTCAGGGCCTGAACCAGGTACTGCCATTCTGGGAGGGTAAATAGAATTTGCGCTTGTCCGTCGAAAGGTCGTTGCCGTCGAGCCGTACCGACGAAGAGTAAATCTCCAGATAGTACTTCGAACTGGCGTGACCGTCGAAATGAAGCACATTGACATTGCTGCCGTGACGCGCGGCCATATTGGCGTTGCCGGTACGGGGCAGTTGCGGCGATATCCCCGAGGCGTAAAAAGTAAAATATGCCCCCGCACCGCCTGAAACAGTTGCCGCGGCTCCAGTGGCGCCATTAAAAGCCGGGACGGTTTCCGCGAAATAGATCAGATCGCTGGAGCCGCCGTTGGCTGCCACCTGAGATATTTTGACCGGTTGCGGTTCCCCCGCGATTTTCACGGCATCATGCCCGAACGTCAGTGTACTCAAGCCGTAGTGGACACTGCGCCCGGAATAGGTGGATACGGTGCTCCAGTCATCCAGTTTCTGGTGGGACACAAGCGCTTTGTCTATTTCGCCCGGACATTGCAGGATCGTATTCTGCCCGGAGGCGATATATCCGAATTCAGCCAGCCTGGACGGCCAGAGTGTCTTGTAGCTGAGCCAGTAATGGGAGTCGCAGAGATAAACGCAATAATCGTCATTGTCACCGCTGTACATGACCACGGCGGTTCCCAGTTGCTTCAAATTGGATATGCACTTGGTGGATGTTGCTTTCGTTTTCGCCTTGCCCAACGCCGGCAGCAGCATGGCTGCGAGTATCGCTATGATGGCTATAACTACAAGAAGTTCGATAAGTGTAAAATGCTTTCCCTTTTTCTGTTTCATTTGATCTTTCCTTATGTTGGATGTTGTTGCTGTTTATTATAAAACTACATCGTCCGGTTCGACTCCCGGAGACGATAATACATTTTGCCCGGGTTCGGATTTCCTGTTTTCATGGCGTCCATCAACATCTCGGAGGCGATGTCGCCCACTTCCGTCATATCGATATCGTAGAAAATCGGTTCCGGCACCGCGTAACTGATCATCAATTGTTTGTTGCGCAGGATCACCGCTCGGGGAAGTTTGTCGGCCGGAAGATGCAGGGCCAGTTCGGAGGTGATCTTCTGTGCCAGGATATCGTCCATGTAAATGATCCAGTCGGGGCGCCTGTCTTCCGGCAGAGCGATGATCTCGTCGGCGATACGCTTGCCGTCTTCCAGGGTCCGCCCCGAATAAACCTGACCGCGATTGCCGGTCAACTCCATGAATATCGGATTCAAATATTGGTCGATTCCGCCGGATGAATACAGGGCAGGGCGGCGGGGCTGGAATTTTTCCAGCTTCCGGCAAATATCCAGAAGCAAACTTTTCTGGTCGTAAAATAACCCGTCCGGCGATGGCCCTTCCGAGCCGACGAAAATCAGCGGTATTTCATGTTTATGAATAAACTTGAGGGCTTTGTCCTTGAAACTGTCGAGATGAATAATACCGTCCAGTTCCTTGTTCTCGATGCTTCGTTTCAACCCCGGATAATCGTCAATGTCAAACTGGAAAAAATTTTTATTCCGGGAATGCTGATAACAGAAAATCCGCACGTAGCACCCTTTTCGAATCAGTTTCATCTGGAGTGTGCACAGCATGCAGCTGTAATACGGGGACTCTTCGACGTGACGGGCGGTGATCCCGATCTGACGTCCGGCGTGGCCATCGGCATTCGGATCAATCACGAATACGCCGATCTTGTCTCGAACTTCGAGGACTCCGTCGTGTTTCAGTTCATTGATGGCGGTGCCGATGGTGGCGGTGCCGACATTGAACGTTTTGCGCAGGAAATCCTGCGGCGGCAGGCGGTCGCCGGTTTTCAGTTGATGGTCGCGGATGTAACGGACCAGCAGTTGTTTCGCCTGTTCGGTTTTTCGCTCGGAAGCCATCTTGCCTGTCATTCCTTGATGTAGACTAAAAACTGTTTAATGTTTAAGATAACCGGAGAATCGGGTTTTGTCAATACCCTTTTAGAAAAAAGTGGTTTTTTTCGTGATTTTATTTTGTATTTTTCGTTAATGTTCTTATATTTATTTATTGACATCGTTTTGATAACAATGGGGAAAAACCATATTTTTAAATTTCTTGGAGGAAATCATGAAAACCAATGTCGCAGTTCTTTTAGTTGGAGCAGTGGCCGGCCAGATTTTGTTGCTTGGAAGCGGTTGCAAAGATCCTGATGTGCTGGCCCCGCGCGGCTATCAGGTACCGCAGGCTGTCCCGGACCCGGACTATACCACCGAACCCGCCCGCAAAACGCCCGCGGTTCCTGTTAAACCCGCTTCCGCCAAGCCGGAAATAGAAACTTTCCCCCCCGCCGCGGTCGATAATCCGCCGGCTTTCGACTCCATCCCGAAGGCTCCTCCAGCCGATAACACGCCTGAAAAATATGTGGTCCAGAAAGGCGATACGCTCGGCAAAATCGGCCAGCGTTACGGCGTTAGTGCCGCCGCCCTGGCGAAATACAACAATCTCGACGTTAAAAAATATATCCATGTCGGTCAAACCATCATGATTCCGCCTCCCGGCACCGTGATTCATGTGGAACGGACCAAGCCTGCCGCCAAAAAACATTCCAACGGCAAGAGTTCCGCCCGTAGCACCGCCTCAGCCGCCTCTGCTTCCGGCAGCCATGCCGCTCTGGCCGATGGCTATTATGTTGTCCGCAGCGGCGACTCGATTTCCAAAATTGCCGCCAAATTCAAAGTCAAACGTGCCGACCTGATGAAGGCCAACAGCATCACTTCGAATACCATCCTCCAGATCGGACAGAAACTGGTAATCCCCGGCAAGAGTCCGAGCGGCACCGCCGCCGTCAGCCGGACTTCCTCTTCGACTCTGGTCAAGCCTGCGGCTTCGGCTCAGTCGGTGACTCCGGCTTCCGCGGATGGCCTGGGTTCTCCTGTTTCGCCGGTCCAGCCGGGGGACAAGAGCCTGGAAGGAATCCTGGACGGTGTTGAAGACCCGGCCGTCGATAACGGTGCGGCCGCTACGACGCCCGCGGCAACTGCTCCTGCCGCCCCTGCCGGCGCTCCTGCAGCCGCTGGTGTCAGCACACCCGCGAATGTTCCGCCGGCGGCTCCTGTTACCGCTACGTCGCTGACGAGCCGGAGGTCGATCGACATTCCCTCTGACACGACCTGGGAAAATGTTGCCACCATGTATGCCACTACGGTTGACGAACTGAAACGGCTCAATCCCGATGTCCGTGATGAAAAAACGATCCGGGCTGGTAAAATTCTCTTTATCCCGTAATCCTTGACCGATGAATAACGGGGGCAAATGCGGCGGTAATGTCACATTTGCCCCTTTTTCTTTATAATGATAATGAATGACATAGGCATTATTTATGCGGCCGGTGGCAGCGGCAGCCGTTACCGGGGCAACAAACTGTTTGTCGAACTGGAGGGCGAACCGCTGTTCCTTCGTTCGATCCGCAACTTCATGGACTTGTGTCCGCCGGAAAACGCGGTGCTGGTGGTTCCCGGAACCCTGTTGGCCGAGTATCGGCGGATTGTCCGGGAGCATCTGGCGGAATACCCGCTGCAGGTGGTGTTCGGCGGCATGGAACGCAGTGATTCGGTCCGCAACGGGTTGAACGCTCTGCCGGACGGGATCGAATACGTGGCGGTTCACGATGCCGCCCGTCCGATGGCTGACGCCGCACTCTTCCTGAAATGCCTGGAGGCCGCCCGCGGATGCGGCGGCGCCATTCCCGGCAAACCGGTCTCCGACACGTTGAAAAAGGTCGACGAGCACAATCTCATTACCGGCACGGTGGACCGCAGTGAATTATGGCGGGTGGAGACGCCGCAGATTTTCCGTTGGGCGCTTCTGGCCGATGCTTACCGGCGCATTCCGGGCGGTTTCACTGACGACGCGGCGGTCATGGCCGCCGCCGGTCATCCGGTCCGAATGGTTTACAACCCGGCCTTGAATTTAAAGATCACCTATCCGGAAGACCTGGAGGTCATCCAGCATCTAGCGGCCCGCAGGAAAGCTCTTGTAGGGGAATAGGGCAATTCTTCGATGTAAATGATTTGGGAGGTTGTATCGTGAAAAGGGAGCCTGCTATTGTTTTGAGTTCACTGATTTTCTTTCTGGTTGGGAGCGTGGCGTTGTTTCAGATTTACTCGATCGGAATGAAACCGTTCCACTTCGTAATGGCGGTGGTGATTGTCCTGTTGATGGGAACGAGTCCGTATATGTTGTCGGGGTTTGGGTTCCGTCTCGGTGAAAGGGTTCCGCTTGATCCGTGGCGTGTGTTTTTGTTGGAGTGTCTCATGATTTTCGTTTTTCTGGTTTTTTCGGGAAGTGCTACGACGAGCACAGATATATTTTTCGGGCAACTTCTGACGCGGACATTCATGTTTCCAGCGATTGCATTGCCGGGTTTGCTGGCTAATCTGTTTCGCAAATGGCATTTCATTGGACAGTCGACTATTATTATTTTTCTCGTTTCCGGGTTCATTTTCGCATATGCGATTTTGAAGTGCGATCGCCGCTTGGTTCGCAAAGCGGGAAAGACAGAACGCTCCGGCGAAAACTAAACGGGATCGGCTTCGGTCGGCAGGGCGGCGGCGATGGCCTGACGCTTCAGGAGGTTGTCCTGAAGCTCTTTATTGAGGTCTTCACGGTACTTGAGCCAGCGCGGCGTGAGATTGGCATCGCCGACGGCTTCCAGCTTTTGCAGTTCGAGGCGGATAACGGCTTCGCGGGCGCGAAGGACCGCGTCATAATCGGCGCCGCCGAGGGAGTTTTCATATTCGATCAACCGGAGTTTCTCCGAGGCTTTGACCAGTTCCGGGTTCAGTTCCGGCGCCGCAGGGGCGGGCAGGTTCAGGTCGCGCTCGATCAGGAGGATCGGGTTATTGGCTTCGGCACGGCTTTCAACCGGGCTCCGGTAGTCGGCGGAATTGATTCCGGGGATCGACAATGAAGCCTGCAGGGTGTATTCGCGCTGATAGTTCCAACTGCTGTTCAGCCGTTGGAATGAGACTCCGTTCCATGAGATATGGGTGAGTGGCAATTTTTCGAGCGGCAGCATTTCCAGCAGTGGAATCGAACGGTTCGGATCCAGCTCGATACGGCCGGCAAAACGGTTGTTGTCGGCCATCGGCAGGGCGAAAGCCTTATCGATTGATTCCTGTCCGAGGGTGGCGTGATAGGTGAACTGGATATTTTCCAGGTCGCGTTTCATTTCCAGTTCGATATACTGGGGGCGTTCCGCAAGGCTACGGGTGATTTCCCGGTCATCGTAGCGAAGGGTGAGTGTGCTGTTCTTATAAGGAAAATTCGGGGAGTATTGAATTTTCCAGCGCATGACGCCCGACTTCGGCGTGAACGCATATTCGAGCATCAGGTGCGGCAGTACCGTCTTTACGGGGACCGCGGGGTTGCTTGGACTGATAATCCGGGGCGGTCTGGTGAAGCGGGGTTTAATGTTCACCGCCACCAGAAAAACGGGGCAGGAAAGCACCAGAATCAGGAACAGGACCGAAAAACGTCCGGCCCGTGCGGTATTCGGGGAGGGGAGGCCGCGGACCATATTGCGTATCCGGCGCGAGAGTTCGCGCGGTTTTTCGCTCAGTCCCATTGCCACGGGAGGAGGCGTCGGGGCTCCGGCAAAGCGCAGGAGCAAATTGCCGTAGGTGCGCAGGGCCTCGGGATGGCGGCGCATAACCTGTTCATCACAGTGAAGTTCACAGCTTTGGCGCAGCCGCCGCCGGACCAGGAAGAGCAATGGATTGTACCAGAAGAAACGGCTGAAAATCAGTGTCATCATGTTCAGGTATCCGTCACCGGCCCGGTAATGGCAGTATTCGTGTTCCAGCAATAGTTCGAGTTCCATATCGGACAAATCCCGGAGCTTTTTCATTGGCAGCAGTAATTTCTGGTGGAAAAAACCGAACAAGGTCGGATTCAGTCCTATCGAGTCGGCGTCAAGCTGCCGAAG
>CALABZ010000452.1 GCA_937888615.1 uncultured Lentisphaeria bacterium
GGTTGCTGAGAGGTGATTCAGGCCGCTGTCAGGGTAGGAAAAAGCGCTGTCAAAATCGAAACGCTGACCGCTGACAGTGATGGAAAAGCCACCGCCTTTACACAATTTCCCTGCGTATTTCACCGGCCCACGGCCTGGTTCGCCGCGATTAATGAAATTTTGAGGGAATCTAGCCGTAGACATCATCGGGCTGGCTTCTGGCTTCGTACGCACTGTCAAACTTTTGATGACCAAGTCATAATTACCTTTAGAACCAGCCGGTGGCGTATAAGCGCAGGTATTAATTATCTTAAGATGGTTCTCTCCAAGTGGATTGATTAAATCAGTGACATCAAGGGTAAGCCGGTATGGATTGTCGGTGTAGTAGGGTATCTTAAGCCCTTCCTTGAAATCTGGAGCATATATCACCATCCAGCGGTCATCAGCCACCCAGGGATGTTTTACACTGGGCATTACCGGTGAAACTAAAGGTTTGTTGACCAGACGTACCATCGAACGAGTTTTGGCTCCTATTATTGGCCGCCCGTTAAGAAATATTTTCATGAAATACATTGATCCGTTACACTTATCGGCATCTATCCGCGTCATGATATCCAGGAGAACAGTAGTATCCTTTTGGGGCACAGTGCCAAATTCAAAATTATGACTTTTCCCTTTAGGAATACGGACATCTTGAGAGACTATTGGCAAGTCTGCAGCATAGCTAATAACGGCACTAAACACGGTTATGAAAGCGACAGCAAATTTGAGTAAAAGTTTAGTTTCAGAAATTTTCTTTTCTTTTCTAATTTCTCTTGATTTATCTTTGAGGGGGAAAAACATGATATCATCCTTTAGGTTAACAAGTAATTATGAATAATGACAAATGACCTTATTTTATTTGCACATCAATGTTGGAAATTCTATAATAGCTCTCGCTTTCTCGTAAATAATGGGTATCGGTTTTACAAACCATTAGAAAGAGTGAATTTTTTAAAAGAAATACCAATGTTCCATACCGCCATTGCCTAGATCTCCGTAAACATTGTTAGGATATGCACTAATAGAAGGTCCGGCAGGATGTCTAACATTTTTAGCCTCTGCTCGTCCATCAGCATATAGTATGTTGACAGAATTTGAATGTCTGGCATCTGGATAGGCTTGACCGGCAAGTGAATATGGAAATGTTCTATACAACCCGGCAAGGGTGGTACCATTCCCATTTCGTGTATCCATATTCATATAGATCTGACTTGTCGACGTTCTCAGTGTGGTTATTTTTCGAGGAGTATCTATTCCAAGCCCGGAGTTGGTATATCCTCCAAGACCTCCACTATTATAACCTAGCCCAACAGCATAATAACCTCCATACGGACCATAATAAGTCTTTTGTAAATCACCGGGCAAACTTGGGCAAGTCATACTATCCACTTTCGGTAAATATTCGTTTTCCAATAATATCGTACTCCAACACTTTGTCGCACTATCAACCCCATAAGGGAAAGAGTCATCATAATCTTGAATATACGAATGCATGCCCAAACCAAGTTGTTTACAGGTGTTCAAACACGATATCGCCTTAGCCCTATCCCTTGCATGGTTCAAGGCAGGAAGCAACATTGAGGCTATTATTGCTATAATAGCAATAACCACCAGAAGCTCAATAAGCGTAAAATGTCTCGCGGCGAAAGCGGACGGATTTCCGCTTTTCATTCTGTTTCTTTTCCTGTTTCCATACATTTTTCTGACCTCTGTTATTTTGGTTTCTTTTCTCCGGCTTCATGCCGGTTGTACTTCGTATTGACCGCCGTACTCTCACGGACAATCAGTTCACTGGAAAGCGGCTGGAGTTCCAGCTCTTTTCCTGTTTCGAGCCGGTGAAGCAGGGAACGGCAGCTCAGAACACCGGTTTCGTAATACGGTTCATTCACCGTGGTCAGGGCGGGAGAGGCCTGCTTCCCCGCAGCCGTGTTGCCGAATCCGACAACCGAAAGCGTTTCCGGAACGAACATCCGCCGGAGGTAAAGGTCATGCATGATCTTCAGCGCGATATGATCGGCGCTGCAGAACACCGCGTCGGCGCCGGTCGCGAGCAGTTCGTCGACATCCAAATGCGCCGTATGAATGATGCTTTCTTCCAATCCATGTTCCCGCATGGCGGCACGATATCCTTCCAGTCGGAGATCCTGAACCTCCGAATCTTCATGGCAGCAATATATCTTCCGGTGTCCGAGCAAAGCCAGATGTTCCGATGCAAGTCTGGCGGCATGCGTTTGATCGAAGAAGAGCAGATGCGTTTCCGCCTCCAGCCCGAAAATAGGAATGCCGTAACGGATGAACTTCTCCATTGCGGGCGTCCGGAACTCCACTGGAATTCCAAGCGCCACAACAGCATCGACGCGTGCGGCAACGGCCTTCATCAGCGCCGCCTCCAGATCGCCGTTCATGGAAATCAGACGGATTGAGTATCCGTGCGCGGCTGCCTCGTCGGAGTATCCCGTCACGATCGGCATGCATATTTCACTGAAATGGGCGATGATCGCAATCACATGGCTTCTGCCTTTGACTACAGCCTGAACCAGCTCGTTCCGAACGTAGCCCAGACGTTTCGCCGTCGCGAGAACCCGGGCAGCCACCGGCTCCGAAATGCACAACCCGTGTTTGTGACGCCCGTTCAGCACAAATGACACTGTCGTTTTGCTGACTCCGGCTTCTTCCGCAATTTGTTTGATTCCAATCAATTCGTCCACCTTTTAAATTTCAGTAAACTAGTTTAATAAAACTATTATAATATATATTCCCGAAAATGTCAAGAGGTAATTTCAAAACTTTGCAGGATATTTTTTCAGAAAATTGAAATTGAGATTTGAAAAAGTAAAAAAATTTTTATCACCCTATTGACAAAATCATGCTTTGAACGTATAATATTACTGATCAAACGAATGATCAAATGATCAATGAGGTTAAAAATGGCAGTGACAATGCGGGATATCGCCCGGGCGGCGCAAGTCGATCCCTCCGTGGTTTCGGCGGTGCTGAACGGCAGTAAATCGATTCGGGTTTCAGAGAAGAAACGCGAACTGGTATTGTCGCTGGTCAAGAAAATGAATTACCGCCCCAATATCACAGCGCGAAGCCTGATCACCCGCAAGAGTTTTTCGGTCGGCCTGCTGTTCTTCAGTACCCGCGACCGTTTTTATGCGGAAATGATGGGCGAACTTCAAACCCAGCTCATGCACCGCGGTTATGTCGGAATCTATGCGTTCTGGAACGACGACAGCGAAATCGACAAGGCTTACAGTACGGTTTTGAGCCGGGGCGTTGACGGCATCATCACCTGTCACAACGATCCCACCCTGATTCCGAAGGATACGCCGACGGTGATTTTCGGCGGTTACCAGCCGGATTTCGATTGCGTCCAGGTCGATTATCAGGCGGCCATCCGTCAGTCCCTCGCATACCTGACCGGGCTCGGGCACCGAAAAATCGGATTTCTGAGTGCGTCCGCCGGCAGTCAGCGGTATGAATTCTACCGACTGCTGCTGGGGGAATTCGGGCTGGCCTTCAACCCGGACTGGGTGGGTGAAGGCAGCGGCTTTTTTTCCGACGCCTATGAAGCGGCAATCCGGTTGCTGAAACGGGAAGACCGTCCGACCGCGCTGATCGTAAAAAACGATACCGCCGCCATCGCCGCCATCAATGCCGCCGGAGCGCTCGGGATTTCGGTGCCGGACGATCTTTCGATCCTCGGATTCGACAATATCGAGGAAGCGGAGTATTCCCGCCCGCCGCTGACCACGAACGGCAACTCGATAAAATCAGTGGTCACGCTCCTGATCAATACGCTCTTCGAACGAATGGAGGAGCCGGAAGCGCCGCCGCGCGCCAGGATGATGGAGGCAGAATTGATTATCAGACAATCATGCGCCCCGCCTAAATAGGACGGATGGTTCATTAAACAAATTAAACTACTAACCGTTAAGGAAAAATGAGACATAATTGGTTACATCTGGATTTGAAAGGTGCAATCCCCAAAGTGCACCGACTGATCGATATGCTGGGTTATTGCCGTAACTGCGGCTACAACGGAATCGTACTGGAATACGACGACCGGATTCCATGGCGGAGCTGGCCGGAAGTCCGGAACGGCGGTTACAGCATGGCTGAACAGGCTGAATTGCTGGCGGCGGCGCGAAAACTGGAACTGGAAGTAGTGCCGTTGATTCAGATTCACGGGCATCTCGAATGGTTACTGAAGCACCCGGAATATCACGACTGGCGCGAGAACGGCGTCGGCAGTGAAATCTGTCCGTTGCATCCGGAAGTCCCGGCACGGCTGGAAAAATGGATCGACGAAGTCGTGGAACTGCATCCGCAGAGCCGTTTCATCCACCTCGGAGCGGACGAAACGCTTTACCTCGGCACCTGTCCGAAGTGTTCCCGTTTGGACAAAATGGAAATCTACCTGAACCACGTATCGAAAATGTGCCGTTATGCATTGGGCAAAGGATTGACGCCGTTGATCTGGGCGGACATGTTCTGGAGCGAAAAATGTCCCGATCTCGCCGATTCCCTCCCCGAAGGGACTATATTGGTCGACTGGCGTTACGAAGGAGTACCGCCGTTTGAAAGTACGACGATCCTCCGGCGGGGAAAACATCCGGTGATGGGAGCCTCCGGAATCATGACCGGCTGGTGGGAGCATTGTTACCGGGTTCAGGCCGACCCGCAGAGCCGGGTGGAAAACGTCAGCGGCTGGTTTCGCTATGCGGACGACAATGAACTCGGCCTGATCCACACCACCTGGACGCGCGGCGCGAGTTTATGGAATATTTACGGGCCTTGGCATGGGCACCTGCCGGCCTTTATCGCCGGCGGCAATCCGGCACGCTGGGAACGGCATCCGTGGTGCGGTTTCACCCGGAATCTGACCGGGATCATCGACCGCGACATCCCGGACGAACTGGAAAAAACCGCCGCCGAAACGCTGAAACTGCCCGCATTCGACGACGCGGAACGGGAATGTCTGCGCTGGTGGAACCTCGCCCTGCGTTATCAGGCCATACAGAAGTCTGTTCAGATACACCGGAGCACCCGGAACTGTCTGGACCGGGTGGCGGAGTTTGTCGGACGCGACGAAACCATGTACCGCCGAAACTGCATCACACCGTTCTCCGGCCTGCAAGACAAACTGGAAGCCTGGGAACAGGAAGCCCGGCGCTTCTGGACCGACAATGAACTGAGCAATGAAAATGAATTTTTCGCCACACACAGCGAAATTATGAAAGATGAAATCAATTTATACCGGAGGGAACCGTAATGACGAAAAAGGCGGCAATTATTTTCAGCATTCTCTGCTGCAGCATATTTCTGCACGGAACGGCGCTGATTGAGGACGGCAAACCACTGGGGCGGATCTACACACCGGCGCGAATCGACCGTCCCGTCCTGCTGGCCGTACAGGAATTGCAGGAGCATTTGAAAGCGATGACCGGCGCCGCCGTGGAACTGGCGTGGCGCGCCCCCGGCCGTTTCGATACGGGATTCGTGCTCGAAGTCCGTTCTGAATCGGAATGGAAAGGGAAGGAATCGGCGCAGGCGTTCCGCATCGTCGAAACCGCCAAACCGGCACGGGTGACAATTCGCGGCAATACGGCGCTGGCGGTTCTGTACGGCGTATATCAGTATCTCGCGGATCAGGGCGTCCGCTGGTTCGAACCCGGCGAAACCGGCACGAATATTCCACACCTCGCCAAGCTCGAAGTCAAACCGCGCAACGTCACCAGTTCGCCGTCCTTTCTGTACCGCTGCCTCGATTTTTCCGGCTGGCACGACAGCGTCTTCGACTATTCCGACCGCGAGGAATACCGGGAAAAGATTCATTACGAATACGACCTGTGGCTGTTGCGCAACCGCCTGGTTTTCGACCGGACCATCCATCGCGGCGACTACTTCGACTTCAACCGGTTTCTTTTCCCGGCCGGGCACGGGCTCCGCACCCGGTGCAAGCTGAATGCAAAGGATATCGACAAGGAACCGGAACGTTTCCCGCTCGTCACCCGCGATTTCAAGCAGGAACGGACCGCCCGCGCTTCCCAGATTTGCTTCACCAATGAAACCAATATCCGCAATGCCGTCGAAAGCTGTCTCGAACACTTCAGCAAGCTGGAACAGACCCGCAACCGCAATACCGACCTCGACGAGATCAACGACGTTGTCGACATGAGCCTGGCCGACTGCGGCGGCATCTGCGAATGTGCCGAATGCCGGAAAGTCGGCGGCGACGGTCCGCTGTGGCGCGACCGCCTCGTCTGGCATTTCATGAACCGCGTGGCCCGCGAACTCAACGAAAAAATGCCCGCCAAAAAAATCATGCTGTTCGCCCCCTATTTCGACCTGACCAAACCGCCCGCGGACGTGAAGATCGAGCCGAACATCGTGGCCATCGCCTGCCGCAGTCTCGCCTGGTTGAATACCCCGGAAGACGCGAAGTCATACCCGCTGGTAAAATCCCACCGCGAAAACGTGGAAGCTACCGTCAAGGCCGGCGCCTCCATGCAGAGTTACGACTATTTTCTCTGGGCGGATACGCCCCAGCCGCTGGCGGTCCTCGCCGCCGCGCAGTTCTATGCCCGAAACGGTTTCAAACGCTATCACGCCGAAGTCATGCAGCGCAACGAACTCGTCTGGCCGCTGTTGTGGACGTTGGCCCAGTTCACCTGGGACAGCTCCCAGGACCCGTACCGGCTCCTTGATGAATTCTGCGGTCAATATTACGGCCCCGCCAACGGCAAACTCGTCCTCGACATTCTGAACGGAATCGACGCCAACAGCCGCACCATTCACCGGATCATTTACGGAGGCCCGGCCGACGCCTCGTACATGCTCCCCGATTCTTCTATCCGCGAATGGCGAACCAGACTGGCGGAAGCGCGGAAAAACACCAAAGGAGTCGAACTCGAACGCCTGAACCGCTTTGCCGACAGCCTCGAAGTCCAGATGCGTTATGTCGAAGTTTACCGCGCCTACTGCAAGGCGTTGAACGAACGGACGCCCGCGGCGATCCGGGCTTTCCGGGACCACGTGGAGGCCTTCAACCGTTTCTGGTACGAGAACCGGATGATCCGGTTCTGTACGCCGCGCACTCATCAACTGGTCCAGATATTCGCCGCGGTCGATTTCGGAAAACTCGTTCCGCAGGGACGCAAACTTGGCCCGGATGTGTGGATGCAAGAACTTTTCGCAGGGACCGGGGCGCCGGACGGACTTGAGGTTTTCCGGCTTCCCGAGAACTGGAAATTCCAGTTTGACGTGAACGGCCATGGATTGGAAAAGAATTGGAACGCCGTGGATTTCGATGATTCCAAATGGCCGGAAATTTCCACATGGGCCACGTTTGAGGAACAAGGTTACGCCGAGGTGGACGGGCGATTCTGGTACCGGACGGCCGTCGATGTGCCAAAGTTCAAGGACGGCGAAAAAATCATACTGCGGATCGGCTCCCTTGACGATGACGGCGAAGTCTACGTGAACGGCAAGCTGGTTTACCGCTGCACCGACGCCGCGATGTGGGACAAATCCTTCGCCGTCGACGTCAGCGATGTCATAAAACCGGGCCAGCGCAACGTAATCGCGGTACGCGGATACGATGCGACCGGCGGCGGCGGCCTGTGGCGCCCCAGTGCAATTTACAGTCAGTCAAAATAATTAAACAGGAGGAACCAACCATGAAACAGACCCATAAATTCACACTCATTGAACTCCTGGTGGTGATCGCGATCATCGCCATCCTCGCCGCCATGCTCCTGCCGGCGCTGAATTCGGCCCGCGAAAAAGGAAAACGAATCAAATGCAATTCGAACCAGAAGCAGATCCTGCTCAGCATCATCGGTTATACCCAGGAAAACGACGACTGGTTCCCGCTCGCCTACCGAACCGCCTCCACCGGGCTTTATTGGCCGGAACTGTACGGGCTGAAAGACAGCAACCTTCGTTGCCCGGACGCCACCCAGCCCGCCCAGGTCAATCCGATTTACGGCATCACTCATCACTACATCATGAATTCCTCTCTGATGGGGTCTATGGATACCGCGCCCAGAAATAAGGTCAATGCCCTCGGTCCGACCGTTCCGGCCGGTTATCAGCCCATCAAACAGCCGACGCGGACATTCCTGACCGTGGACAAGAACAGCGTTCCCTTTCCCATCGGCATCGACACCATGCCGCATCTGCGCGACTGGAGCGACATGCGCCACGACAGCGGGGCCAATTTCGGATTCGTCGACGGACATTCCGAATGGATGAAACCGAATAAGAGCCTCACCAACTGGTTCTCCACCGATCAGATCGCACGCTATAACGACTATTATCTATGGAAATAAGGAATAGGAGGCCGAATATGAAAAAAAGTTTCATTTTACTACTCTCGACCCTGTTGACTTCCGCCGTCTTCGCCGCTCCTCCACTCTTTGAGAACGGCAAAACGGCGTGGAAAATCCGCACTCCGGAAAATCCGCCTCCCGCCGTCCGTTACGCGGCGGAAGAACTGAAAACCGCGCTGAAAAAAATTTCCGGCGCGGACTTCGCCATTACCACCCAGTCCGCCGAACCGGAAATCGTACTTGAAGTGAGCCCCGCCCTGAAAGACCCCGACATGGTGTCGGTAAAAACCGCCGGCGTTACATTGTCCCTGACCGGCGGCAGTCCGGCCGCCGTACTGTATGCGGCGTATTCGTTCCTGCAACGGGAACTCGGAGTGCGCTGGCTGTGGCCCGGCGATTCCGGGGAATTCATGCCGAAAAAATCAGTCTGGACGCTCCCCTCGATCGATTATCAATACAAACCCGCGATCAAATACCGTGGTTTCCATCTCTGCTGCGACTGGCGCGACGTGAAGAATTTCCAAGTCTGGATGGCGCGCAACTTCATCAATATTTTCCGCCACGGGCAGTCGCAATACGACAAGCTGGGATTTCACAACATGGTTTCGGACCACAATGTGAAACTGCCTGCAGAACTGTTCAAGACCCATCCCGAATATTTCGCCGAAATCAAAGGCAAGCACTACAAATCGCAGCCTTGCTTCAGCAATCCCGAAGTGGATGACATTATTTTCGACCAATTCTGCGCCTCGATCGAAAAACATCCCGGTCTGGAAATCCTGAGCATCTTCCCGCCTGACGATCAGGACTACTGTCAGTGCGCGAAATGCGCCGCCAAAGGCACCTCGACCGCGTGGTTTGATTTTTACAACCGCCTGACCGACCGGTTGAAAGAACGGTTTCCCAAGCTCAAGTTCGCCACCATCGCCTATCAGGGCTACATCGACGTGCCGGCAAATCCGGTCCGCAACAGCGAATTCGTCGAATACGCCACCTACCCCCGCTGCAACATTCATACATTCGCCGACGACTGCGAACGCAACCGGAAGTTGCTGGAAAAGCTGAAGAAATGGGGCGCTACCGGGGTGCCGATGGGCAATTACGGGTATGAATTCGACACGTTTTCCATCGGGCAGTCCGTTTTTCTGCCTTTTTTCAGCATGATCGACGATGCGATCAAAACCGGCGTACGCCTGAACCACGTCGCCATGATCACCGAAGTGCCGCTGGCCCCGAAAAGCGGGCCTGATATTCAGGCGTTTGCGGTCAAAAACCGCCTGCCGCTGTACCTCTATGCACGGCTGTTGTGGGAACCGCAGGCAAACATGCAGGAACTATTAAAGGACTGGTGCCGTGTCGCATACGGCGACGCCGCCGGGCCGATGTTCGATTATTTCATGATGCTCGACCACCATTGGGGCAAAATGAAACAGCACCGGACGATCCTGGGTTCCCCGGTCGAAACCGCCAAAGAATTCATGACCCCGGAAGTCCAGAAACAGGCCGCCGAATGTTTCGTGCAGGCAGGAAAAGCCCTCGGCGGCGCCAAAAACGAAAATGTCGAGCGCGAAAAGGAATTGTTCAACCAATGGCTGGCGCTCCTGAAGTTCAATGATGAAATCATCCTGCCGCGCCTGTCGGATGCGGCGACGTTGGACAAGACCTCGGCCCCGGTCCCAAATACCGGAATGCGCATGGCATGGAGCCCGGATGCGTTGTGGTTCAGCGGAGTCAAACCGTTTTGTTCGATTGTCCTGAACAGCGGCGTCGGCGGTGAAACATGGTTCTTCGAGATTGACGCCGCCGGACATCGGAAAACCGCCAAAATATCCGAAGTAGGCATCCGCGATGACCGCTGGACCCCGGAATGGTCTTTCGAAAAGGGCCGGATTCGCATCCCGTTCAGTTCCCTCAATAAGGTTCCGCAGCCGAATGAAACCTGGAACATCCGGGTTACTCTGGACGGCAAAGACTATCCAGTCAACGGTGAAATGGCCGCGCTTCGCTTCAGTTCCTCCACCAGCGCCCCCCGTTCCGTGATCTGGTGGAACGGCGCGCCTGACCGGGAAGCGAAAAACAACAGTCGGATTCAGAATGAATTCACCCAGTTGGGCTGGCGGATGGATTTGGCCGCCGATACCGCGGAACTGCAAAAAGGCACGCCCACCGTCTACTGGTTCAAACACCCCAACGGCATAAACAAGGTGCCGCCGGAAAACTGGGAAAAGATCCGTGAAAACATACGGAATGGCGCGATTGCGGTGTTTGCGTCCTACTGGGCGCTCCCGCTGGAAAAATATTTTGCGGACGACACGTTCAAGATTCAGGTAAAAGGAGTAAAGAACCTGCCGTTGTCGGCGCGGCGCGCCCGCGACCTGGCGTCGGGCGACTGGTATACCAAGCCGCATGACCTGACCTGGCAGATCAAAAACTGGATCACGCCCGCTTACGGTGTGGAACCGGCCAGTCCCGACTCCTGGAAAATCATTGCCACGATGGACCTTGACGGACAAACGCCCGATGTCCGTATCCCGTTCATCCTGGGACGAAAATACGGCGAAGGAGCGGTATTCGTCCTCGGCGACAATATTGCCGCGCAGCCCGCCAAATTGCTGGAAAATCTGTACGCGCACAAAGACGAGTTATTGAAGTAAGCCGTTATTCGCGTAATTTTCGACTTCCCCGGTTGCCTGAAGACAGGCCGCCGGGTTTTTATTTACCGATGCAGAATTTGGAGAAGATGTTTTCGAGAATGTCCGGATCGACCGTTTCCCCGGTGATGCCGCCAAGGGCGGTGATGCCCTGCCGAAGGGCGGCGGCGGTGAGTTCCCAGCATCCATCGACGGTATGGGAAATCGCTTCGGACAGGGCTCCCGAGGCTTCTTTCAACAGGCATTGATGACGCGCATTGACGGCGACCTCCGGCTCTTCCGCGTGGGTCTTGCCCCATACCATCTTTTCAAAGCGGTCCAGAAGTTCGTCGATTCCGAAATTTTCGGTGACGGATATCCGTACCGTAGCCACTTCCGTTTGAGGCAGAGAGCGGTCTCCGGCCAGGTCAATTTTATTCCAGGCGGCAATGACCCGGTCGGGATGGGCGCAGGCGGTTTGCATTTCGAGGACTTCCGTTTCCGGCGCGGCCGTCGAGGCATCAAGCAGCCAGATCACGACCTGGGCCGTGCCGATACTGCTGCGGCTGCGGTCGATGCCAAGACGCTCCACATAATCGTCGGCATGACGGATTCCGGCGGTATCGGTCAGTCGAACCGGAATGCCGCGCAGGTGGGCGCTCTCCTCAATCGTATCGCGCGTGGTCCCGGGAATTTGCGAAACAATGGCCCGATCCTGCCCGAGCAACAAGTTCAGCAGACTTGATTTACCGGCGTTCGGACGACCGGCCAGCACGACCCGGATTCCTTCGCGCAGAATGATTCCGGTATCGAACGTGGCGGCGAGTTCCTGTCCGCACGCCAGCACATCGCCAAGCCGGAGGACGATGTCGTCCGGCGGCATCCAGTCCAGGTGTTCATCGCCGAAATCAAGACGCGATTCGACCTCGGCCAGCAACTGCACCAGTTCCCCGCGCATGGCGGAAACTTTTTCGCTCAGGCGTCCGGCGATCTGGCGTTCGGCCAGATTCAGGGCCATCTGGCTGTGGGCGCTGATAATATCACCAACCGCCTCGGCCTGTACCAGGTCGAGTTTTTCGTTCAGGAATGCGCGAAGCGTGAATTCGCCGGGCTCGGCGAGACGCGCTCCGTTTGCCAGTGCGGCGTCGAGGACGCGCCGCGCCGCCAGTGCGCCGCCGTGGCAATGGATTTCCACCACGTCGTCCCCGGTGTAACTGTTCGGACCGGGCATGTAGACGGCCAGCGCCGGATCGCCGGCGCTGCTGCCGAACAGCATTTGCCGGGCGGTGCGGTGGCCGAGTTCCCGGCATCCCTGCCAGATGGCAGCGCCGGTGCGGAGCGCATCCGTGCCGGAGATCCGGATAATTGAAATAGCGCCTCCGGTTCCGGTACAGATGGCGCAGATGGTATCAATGGTATTCATAAAGCTCCTGCTGTTCGGGTTGAATAATATAGCCTTTCATACGTTTTTTTTAAAGCTTTAATCGTTAATTTTAAGGATTATTGCTTGCAATCTGCTCCAAGGGTGTATATTATATTTGTTCATGAATTTTCTGAAATAATTTTGGATTGTTTATATTATGGATAAAAAGAGTTTGGACCAGGTGTCACACAATATGCGTGATATCTTCTCCCGCGCCTGTGAATCCAGCCAGAATGCCAATCTGGACTATGCGATTGAGCTTCTTTGTGATCTGGTGACAAATATGCCCGGACTCATACCCGCACGCGAACTCCTGCGCGAATACGAAACCAAGAAATCCAGAAATGCCGGTCTTGCCACTAAGGTAAAGGCCTACTTCACCGGATTGTTCTTCCCGGGTAAATACCGCAGATTAATATCGGAGACCCCCCTCGAAGTGATGCGAAAATGCGAAGAGGTGCTGGCCGAATATCTTTTCAATATGCCGGTGCTTGAGGTGCTGGCCGACGCTGCCGTAGAGGCCGATGCGCCGTTCATCGCCATCGAAACCCGGGTGCTGATTCATGACCTCCTGCCCGACAACGAGGAAAACCTTCAGAAACTCCATGCCCTGCGCAGCGGTGAAAACGAGGAAACCCGCGATGCCGAAGACGCAGAGGATGACGACGAGGACGACGAGAGCAGCGAAATCGCTGAACTCATGGGACAGAAACTTGATTCGCACGAGGAACTCAACGCCGCCATCGCCCAGCTCGAAGAAGAACTGAAAAAAAATGACAGTTTCGAAATCCGCCGCCAGTTGGGGGATTTTTATGCCCAGGCCGGCAATTATGACAAGGCCATCGAATATTTCGAGTCGGTCGTCGGGGAGGACGATGAGTTCGATCCCGCCATCGATAAATACTTGGAAAAAGCCATGCTGGCACGTTACAACGCACGTATCACCGCCGCAGCGTCCCCGGAAGACGCCGCCGTGCTGGAAAAAGAAAAATTCGATTACCAGTTGGCTCGGGCAATTAACCGCGTAGACCTTTACCCGGACGACAACCAGCTTCATTATGACCTCGGCGTACTTTATTTTCAGAGCCGCCAGTACGACGAAGCGATCGAGGAACTGGAGCTCGGCCGACACAATCCGAAACGCCGCAATATGGCCAATGTTTATCTGGGACGCTGCCTGATGGCCAAAGGCGAATACGCCCTGGCCGTCGAACCGCTGCGCGACGCGATCCGCGAGATGGGTCGCATGAACTCTGAAAAAATGACCGCCATGTATTACCTGGCCAATACCTATGAAAAACTTGACCTCGATGATGAGGCGTTGGAAATTTACAAGGAAATTTACAAGATCGAAATCAGTTTTATGGATGTCGCATCCCGGATCGATTCATTCTATATGAAGGAGAAAGAGCAGGGAAGCTGAAAAAATCAGATTTTTTCCGCAATAAGCTGCATTGACTGATTGACTTTGAATAGCTTGAGCTTATATTAATGTAAAAAATTATCATAACCAAGGGAACAGATATGGCTGACAATAAAGATATTGCTGGTGCGGCCGGACAGAATGCCGGTACTCCGCCGGGGATTTCCGATCCTTTGAGCAACCGCGAAACCGATACCGGGAATCTGGATAAACTCGACGATACCCGTACCCGCAAAACCATCAAGTTGCGGCCGATGGGCAGCGGCGCTCCCAAAATGAAGTATACCGATGTCGCCGCCTCTCCCGACGGCGCGGAACAGGTAGCAGATCCCCTCAGTCAACGCCATACCAATACCGGCTCCTTTGCCAAACTCGACGATACCCGCACCCGCAAAACCATTAAAATGTCCCCCGGCGGCAGCATGAAACCTTCTTTCGCCGACGCCGATGCGAAAACAGTTGAACTGAAACCCATCCGGACGGAACAGCCTCCCGCGGCCGCAGAAGAAGAAATGGAAACCGCCACGGTTCCGGTGAGCAAATTATCTCCAGCCAAAGGCGGAGTTCCCCAACTGATTCCCGAAAGCGAGAAAGTTCCGATTACTCCGGGACCCGCCCGAACCGCTTCCGTGCCAGTTCCGGCGCCTGCGGTCGCTCCCGCACCCGCCGCCGAAGAGGAAGAAGAAGTTGAAACCCCGACGGTTCCGGTAAATCGGGTAGCCCCGACCAAGGCCGGGGCTCCGCAGTTGGTTCCCGGCAATCTCAAGCCGGTAATACCGGCCACACCCGCAGCACCGCCGGTTCAGCCGCCGAAACCCATATCCACACCTCCGCCGGCGGCTGCCACCGCCAGTTCTCCGATTGATATAGAGGACACCCGTACCCGCAAAACCATTCGAATTTCCAAATCCAGCGTCCATGAAGCCGCTGAATCCGTAATGCCATCCGTAGCCCAGGCAAAAACGATCTCCTCCGGAGACACCATCCGGCTGCGTCCGGCCGAAAGCGGCAGCGCCGCTCCGGTTATGCCGCAGTCCTCGGCCAAAGATACGATTAAATTGAAACCCGGCGGCACCGGTTCCGCAGCGCCGCCGCCATCCGCTTCACCGTCCGCTTCGACAGTAGCCTTGAAGCCGGGTGCGCCGTTGAAGCCCGCCGCGCCGTCCGCCCCGCTGAAACCGCCTGCCGCGGTGACTCCCGGCGCGGCCACTGGCGCCAAGATCGGTCTGAAAACGCAACAGAAACCGGCCGAAACTCCTCCGGCTGCTTCCACTCCGCCACCGACGAGCGCCGGCGGCGAACAGAAGAAAAGCGGCGGTCTGGGCCTGAAGAAAATCGAGGAAACCGGAGCTCCCAAAGGGCCTCCGCGCGCCCAACAGGATCAGGCGGCTATTCAGGATAAAAAAGGTCGCAGAAAGGGAGCTGGCAGTGGTCCCTCCACGTTCTATACAGCGGTCGGGATCTTTACTTTCTTCTTTTTGCTGTTCAGTACTTATGTAACTGCGGCGAATTATATCAATACCTGGGAGCAGTCCCGTTTCGAGGAACCGATTCACTTTCCAATTCCGGTTCTTGAAGATCGTATCAATCTCAGGTAAAAAGAGACAACTCATTTCCGGCGGTCTTCGCGACCGCCTTTTTTTTATGGATATTCAAGGCATTATTTTCGACATGGACGGTACGCTGACGGTGCCGGTATTGGACTTCAAGCGTATTCGCCGTGAACTCAACATCACCGACGCGAGCGCGGATATTGTCGAAGAGATAAACAACCGTTCCGAAGACGGACAACGCGAGGCCTGGGCCCTGATCGAACGTTACGAGGAAGAAGCGGCAGCCAATTGCCGTTTCCAACCGGACGCCGGTTCAGTGCTGGACCGGTTCGCTTCCGCCGGAATCCGACTGGCGGTGATTACCCGCAACACCCGGCGCAGCGCCGATATTGTGCTGGGGCGGCTCGGCGTGAAATTTGATCCGATTTTAACCCGCGAATTCCCGTTTCTGAAACCTTCGCCGGAACCGGTGCGGCATATCCTGACCTGCTGGCAGTTAAACCCGCGCAACGTCATGATGGTCGGCGATTATATCCACGATATTATTTCGGGACGCGACGCCGGGACGCATACCTGCTACTATCGGGGACCGGCCCTGTATGACGCCTGGTCGGATGAAGCCGACTTTACGGTGTCCTCTTACGCGGAACTTTCCAGTCTGGTCTTATGAACAGGGTTATGCGGACCTATGAGCTTTTGTTTGAACGTTTCGGCCATCAGCACTGGTGGCCGGCCGATTCGCCTTGGGAAGTCTGCACCGGCGCGGTATTGACCCAGAACACCAACTGGCGCAATGTGGAAAAAGCATTGGACGAGTTAAAACGCCACCACGCCCTTGATCCGGAGAAAATACTTGATATGGAAATGGAGGAGTTGTCGGAACAAATCCGTCCCTCCGGTTTTTTCCGCATCAAAGCCGCCCGCCTGAAAGCCGTCGCCCAATGGTGGCTTGTTCATAAAGATTCGGACGAATCAACTTCCCGGCTGAGGGAATCACTGCTGGACGTTCCCGGCGTGGGACCGGAAACGGCGGATTCGATCCTGCTCTATGCGCTGGAACGGCCCACGTTTGTGATAGACGCCTACACGAAACGAATATCCGCCCGCCATCTGGGAACCGCCCCAAACGCCGACTATCACTTCCTCCAACAATTCTACATGGATCATCTGCCGCGGGAAGTCCGGCTGTTCAATGAGTATCATGCCTTGCTGGTGCAAAACGCGAAAGCATATTGCCGCAAAGGAGAATGCCTCCCCGGCTGCCCGTTGCGGACACCGGGACGATCCTGAAAACAGGATGCGGATTATTCTTTTTCCGCAAAACAGTAAAAAGCCAGATTATTGAATACAAGTTTTTTCCCGTCCAGAAAAAATGATGATTTATGCCAGAGGGGCTTGTCCTCACCTGCATCGTTAACCAAATAAAGGCAGCCGGCCTTGATCTCATATTTACCGGAAAGGCCCTTATCGATCTGGTTCTCGTCTTTGATGACCGAATAACTGCCGTTCGAGGCAAACTCGACGACAAAAGGGGATTTGCGCTCGGTGTCGCCGAATTTCTGATAAAATATCCATTTACCGATAACATCTTCTTTCGTCATCAGTCGGTCTTCGGGAATCTTCTCGAATTGAAGGTAAACGGAAGGCTGCAGAGTGGACTTGATCAGAAAATTTTCGCCGGAAACCTGAGCTTCCAAACCTCGCGGTTCATTTTTATCGCCCATTTTTCGGATGAAGAATAATTTGCCGTCCAGAATGGAAAATCTGCCTGTGGGTGCGATTTCACCGGTCAAGAGGTCTTTAGTACGCCATTGTCCTTGATTGTCAAGAATATAGGAGTAGGCGGCCAGAAGATTTTTGCGATCCCCTTTGATAACATAGCAAAACCATTCCCCCGCCAGTGCTTCAATGTCCTTCTTATTGTTTTCCTGTTCGATTGCCGCCTGGGTTTTCGGAATATCCGTTTTTTCAGCTCCGACCATTACGGATGCGAAAAAAAACATGGCGGCGGCAAATGCCGTATAAAACATTTTCATATGATTGCTTCCCTGATATGCCTTGAATAAATTGAAATGACCGGACAACCCATTGAATCGTTAATAAAAAAAGAAGAGGCTTTGGTGAAAGACCTCTTCTTTTCTGATAAACTCAAAATCTATATTTCACCCGGCAAGAGAAATGCCGGATGAAACATATCATTTCTTAGAACAGGATGCACTTGTCGGCACTGACATCAAACAGCAGATGCGGGGTGACAAATTTATCGAGAACCACGACTTCACCTTTGCCGTTGACGTAATAGGGCATCGGCTTGACAGTTTCAACACCGGTCATAACGGCCGGGAAACCGGTGACTTTGACCTTCATGGTCTTGAAGACAAAGTAGTCGGTGGTGTCGATGACATAACGGGCGGCTACAATAGCATCGCACTTGGCGGCGATACAGGCATTGTAGAAAGCAGCTTTACCGGCTTTTTCCTTGGAGGAGAAAATCGCATACCAGGCATCACTGCCGAACAGGCTGCTGTTATCGGCGAAATTACTGGTGTCCCCCCAGGTAAAGAGCCCGAAAAGTATATTGATTTTGGCTTCGCCGTCGACTTTTTGTTTTTCATTGACCTTGTACAGCGGACGATAGGCATCCACCGGGCCGACAGTCTGAGGATAAATGTTCATGCTCCCACCATCGCTGGTGTTAGTGGACTTGCACCCAGTGAGAACAAACCCACAAACGGCGACTGCAACAAGACACATTGCGATTTTCTTCATGATTAATCCCTTTTTTTTGACGGGCCAGGATTTCATATCATGACCCCCTTAGCTTTCATAAAAATAACTTAGGGATAAGAAAAGTCAAACAAAAAAACATTTTTTCATATAAAATTATACCGTTCCAAGCAGAACAGTCTTGCACTCTGAAGATAATTCACATATCATCAAGGGGGAAAAATAAGGCCCGGATTCAAGCCCGGGTCTTATGGTTTACTGCTTATCCTGCATGATTTTTTCTTGCGGAGTCAGGCTTTCCACCTCGGCCTGAGTCACCGGCTTTACCGGCGGGGGATTGGTAATGTTGTCCGACTCATCAATGATGGCGGTATTTGTTTTATCGCTTCCAGCCGTGGCCTGGCCCTGTGCCGGAATGGCCGGAGACAATTTTTTCACCTTTTCTTTGGATTTCTGCAGGGTTTCATCCAATGTGATCGGCGATATCTGGTCAAGGGTCGGGGAAGTCGCGGCGTTGCCGGTAACTTTTTCGCTTTCCTTCAGCACTTCCTTATCCGAGAGCGGTTTGGCATTGCCATTGGCAACCGCCGCCTCCGGCGCTTTTTCCAGAATAGTAGGAGCTGAATCTCCGGACGGAGTAGCGATTTCCATGAATTTCAGGACATAGGGACTGTTGTTTATAAGCTGCATTTTTTGGTTGGCGGGGATATACAGGCTGATTCCTTCGCGCAATTCATAGGCATTGCCGCCGATCTTGAGCATGCCGCCGCCGGTGAGGACGTAAATGATCTGGCTGACTTTCTGACTGAAAACCGCGGAAGTCCGCTGGGGCTCCATGGCAACGATATTGATATCATAGTTGCCGGGAAGTCCTTCGGCGTTGCCATTATAGAGAGGAAATACCCGTGAGTTACCGAAATCAATGCTCTGAACGGAATTGATTTCGTAAAGGTCCTTGGAAATGATCATGGAGCCATTACGCGGGCAAACCACGACCTGCTGAGGTTCGACCTCTTCCGAAATACAGCCGGTAACGCCGGAGACGAGTGCTCCCGCACACAATAACAGAGTGAAATACTTCATTCGGATGTTCTCCTTGAATTAAGGTTTTGCATGGAGTACAATATACTTGGAATATGCGAGAAAGCAAATTTTTTCATTACAAAAAACAGATTCTGGAGATGCATTGGTCGAAGTTTTCCTGCCCGCTCAGGATATCGATTTCAATGCGCAGAAAAAAGAAACAGGGATCGTCAATCTGTACATTCGGCATCCGGACGGCGTCTTTTTCGGTCGTCAGAATCATTTCCGCGCCGCTTTGCCGCGCCTGCGCGACAAAATCGACCAGTTCCTGGGACGAGAAACGGTGATGATCGGCATAGCGTTGGGTCGTAACGATTTCCGCCCCGAAATCGCGCAGGAATTTTTCGAACCCCTCCGGCTTGGCGATGGCCGAAATCGCAGCGATTTTCTTTCCCCGCAAGGCCTGGAGCGGAAGGCGGCTGCCGCGATTGAAGACTTGTTCCAGATATTTGGGCTTGTGACAGCATTCGATGATTTCAGCGCGGCGGTTATGGCGGCGGATGAACTGTTTAAGGTGCCTCAAATGATTGCCGCCGTTTGACTTCGTCAGGAAGATATAATCAGCGCGCCGGATGTTTTTCACGGGTTCGCGCAAGAGGCCGCGCGGCAAAACATGGTGGTTGCCAAAGGGATCGGTGGAGTCAATCAGCAGGATATTGATGTGCGACATCAGGTCGAGGTACTGGAATCCGTCGTCGAGAATCATGGTGTCGGTGCCGAAGTTTTCAATCGCGTAAAGGCCAAGGCGCACCCGGTCTTTGTCCACCAGTACCGCTACGCCTTTCAGGTTGCTGGCCAGCATATAGGGTTCGTCGCCGGCATAAGTGGAGTCCATCAGCACCTGGGTACCGTCGGACACCACCTTGATCGGCGTCTCAAGTTTTTTCTTGCCGAACATGTGGGTCAGTTTGAACCAGAGCGAGCGTTGTTTACTGCGATAGCCGCGGCTGAGCACCGCCACCTTGCGCCCTTTTTGAAGCAGGGTTTTGGCGAATACTTCCACGACCGGGGTCTTGCCGGTACCGCCGCAGTTGAGATTGCCGATACTGACAACCAGACAACCGATGGCACGGTTCCGGAAAAAGCGTTTGCTGTACAGCCACAGCCGGAACTGCACCGCCATCCGGTAGAAACGGGAAAAAACAAAAAGCAGCATCGCCAGAAGACGGTCGAACCAGCCGGTACGGCGTTCCTGAATCAGTTCGAGAAAATATTGCTCGAGATTTTCAATAACGCGGCGGGAGTTCATCTGGACGTCTTCTCGGGCTCAACAGGCTGAGATGCCGGGGCGGCAGGAGCAATGGCGCCGGGCGGCTCACCCGGTCCGCCGAAGAGCGCGACGGGGGCATCCCAAAAGGCGACTTTCAAGATTTTGAACGGCAATCCGACCAGAAAGCCCAGCGGATAAGTGAAGCAGCGCATGGCGACTCCGCCCGCCTCCACAACCTGATAGTCCGGGGCGTAAAACATATGAAATGCGCCCGCGGTGAGCGCCGACGGAATAGCGCCGACCACCAGCCCGACGCCGTTGCCGATATCGGCGGGAACGGTCACAAAAAGCCCGTCGTCATCGTAGCCCTGAAAAAAGAATCCGTCAAACTGGTCCTCCTGAACCTCTTCCGCACCACTCCGGAGCGGCGCCAGACAGCAGCACACGGCAACTGCGGCAAACAATATCTTATAAATATGCATATGCGGCAAAACTCCTTGATAAATGTTCAAGCGACAAAATAGCGCGGAATTCATGATATTTCCACTTTAAAGACGATCTTTTTATGAAAAAAACGATCAAAAACCACGCTTTCAATTTGAAAAACCGTTTTAAGACAATATATTTATATTCCTTGTTCCCATGTCGCCCCGATCCCGACAGGAAGCAAGTCAAGAAATATTGTTGTATTTAGAATATTGAAACAAAAATCAACTGTTGAGAGCTGAAAAATGAAAACCTATCTCGCGAAAGTTGGAGAAATCGAGCGCCAATATGTGCTGTTCGACGCTTCCGAAGCGTCCGTCGGCCGGCTCGCTGTAAAAATCGCCAATGCGTTGCGCGGCAAAGACAAGCCTACTTATACTCCGCATATCGATACCGGTGATTTTGTGGTCGTGATCAATGCTGAAAACGCAGTCCTGACCGGCAACAAAGGCACCGAAAAAGAATATGAAAGCTACAGCGGTTACCGCGGCGGGCGCAAAATCGTCACCGCCGACGTCGTCCGCGCCAAACACCCGGAACGGATCATCAAGGAAGCCGTTTGGGGAATGCTGCCGAAAGGCCGTCTCGGCCGTGCCATGTACCGTAAACTGAAAGTTTATCCGGGCATGGAACATCCGCACGCCGCTCAGAAACCCGTCAAAGTATCTCTTTAAGGAGTTAATAAATGGCTACCAAGACAACTGAAATTTGGGCTACCGGTCGCCGCAAATGCGCCGTGGCCAGAGTCCGCATCAAGCCGGGTAACGGCAAAATCGTCGTCAACGGCAAAGAGGCCGCAGCTTATTTCGGCGGCGATGCCTTGCTGGGCTTCCTGAATCAGCCGCTGGCCGTTACCGACATGGTCGGTAAATTCGATATCTTCGCCAACATTCAGGGCGGCGGCCCCTGCGGACAAGCCGGAGCCATGCGCCACGGTATCGCCCGCGCATTGATCAAATACGAAGAATCCCTGCGCACCGTGCTGAAAAACAGCGGTATGCTTACCCGTGACGCCCGCGTCAAGGAAAGAAAGAAATCCGGTCAGCCCGGCGCCCGCAAGCGCTTCCAGTTCTCCAAACGCTAATTACGGAGTTTGGCAAAATGTCTGGAATTACTGCCGCTATTGTTGGGGCTTCCGGTTATTCCGGCGAGGAACTGATCCGGCTGCTGTTGCGCCACCGGCAATGCCGGATCGGCGTGATCACGTCGCGTCAATACGCGGACAAACCGGTGGAAACAGTATTTCCCCGTTTCACCGGCAGTGGTCTGATTTTTTCCACGCCCGACGTCAAGGCGATTGCCGAGAAATGCGAAGTCGCATTTCTCGCGCTTCCCCATGGACTCGCCAGCGAATTTGCAATTCCGCTGCTTGAGGCCGGCGTCAAGGTCATCGACATCAGTGCCGATTTCAGACTCAGAAGCACAGCGAAATACAAAGAATATTACAAGGAAGACCATCCGTCGCCGGAGTTGCTCTCCAAGGCGGTTTACGGTCTTCCCGAACGTTATCGCGAGAAAATCCGGACCGCCGACATGATCGCCTGTCCGGGTTGTTATCCGACCAGCATCATCCTGCCGACCACCCCGCTGCTGGCGGCCGGACTGGTCTCCCCGAAAGGAATCGTGGCGGCAAGCATGAGCGGCGTGTCCGGCGCCGGACGCAAAGTCGACCTGCCCTATCTTTTCCCGGAATGCAATGAAAGCGTACGCGCTTACGCCGCCACCGGCCACCGGCACCTGCCCGAAATCGAACAGGAACTTGCCGTCGCCGCCGGATTAGACGAAATGGCGATCAATTTCATTCCCCATCTGGTACCGGTGAACCGCGGCATCAATTCGACCATTGTTCTCGATGCCGAGCCCTCCTGTACCGTGGAGAAAATCGCCGAAGTATATGAACAAGCCTACGGAAACGAGCGGTTCGTCCGTGTCCTGCCCAAAGGCAGATTGTCCGATACCAAATATGTCACCATGACCAACGTCTGCGAAATCGCTTATCTCTTCGATAAGCACACCGGCAAAGTCATTCTGACCAGCACCATCGACAACCTGACCAAAGGCGCTTCCGGCCAGGCCATCCAGAACATGAATATCCGTTTCGGATTTAACGAAGCCGAAGGGCTCTTATAAGCCGATACCGGTTACATATTGATTTAAAGAGGGTTCCGTTGATTCGGCCCTCTTTTTTATTGCAAACGAACGACAGGGGATAACCATTATGAACAACATTACCGTGATCAACGCCGGAATCCCCGGCAACGCCACCGCGGATGTCATTGCGCGACTCGACCGGATCACTGCCGAACGGCCCGACCTCGTCTGCCTGATGCTCGGCACCAACGATATACTGAACTCCTCCAAAGGCGTATCCCTGGCGGCTTACCGGAACAATCTCCTGAAGATCATCGAACGCCTCAGGGACGCAGCCGGAGCCGTTGTCCTGATCACGATCCCCCCTTGCATCGACACTTATCTGGTTGAGCGCCACGGAAAAGAATTTTTCCGAGAGCACTCCCCGACGGATAAAATCGCGCAGGCCAACGCGCTGCTGCGCGAAATCGCCCCCATCCATATGTTGCCGCTGGTCGAACTGAATGCGGCTCTTTCCGCGGACAAGGACCGTTACCTGCGCCATTTATCGAACTGCGGCGAAGCCGACGGGGTTCACCTGACGCCGGAGGGGTACGAAGTAATGGCCGCGCTGGTATTCGACTGCATTCGAAGCTATGGATTGCCCTTCGCCAAAACCGTCTGCCTTGGCGACAGCATTACTTATGGAGTTTTCGTGGAAGGCGCCGGGACGGACACCGGCGAGTGTTACCCGGGACGCCTTCGTAGCCTTCTAACAGCGGAATAACTTGCCTTATCCCAGCTTTTCGCGCCAGTAATCGATGCGGCCGCGAACGGTATTGAATCCGGTAGCGCCGGGGATTTCGCGTTTACGGATACTTTCGGCGGGATCGAACAGCTTCAAAAACTCCGGTGTGGCCTCGGGAATGCTGATCCGCATTTCTTCAAGGGTAAGTCCATTCAGTTTCTTGTGATTATCCCGGCACCATTTGACCAGTGCGCCGACCTTGTGATGGGCGGTGCGGAACGGCACCTGGAGTTTAACCAGTTCATCGGCCAGGTCGGTAGCCATCAACGCGGGATCGGAAGCGGCTTCGAGCATCCGGGCGGCATCGATTTTCATGGTGCCGATCATCGGCGGAAAGACTTTCAGGATTTTCACCACGGTATCAATCGCGTCGAAAATCGGCTCCTTATCCTCCTGCAAGTCGCGGTTGTAGGTCAGCGGCAAGCCCTTGCAAAGGGTCAGGAGCGCCATCAAATCGCCGTAAATGCGGGCAGTTTTGCCGCGCGAGAGCTCGGCAACATCGGGGTTTTTCTTCTGCGGCATCAGGCTGGAACCGGTGGTAAAGGCGTCGTCGAGTTCAACGAAGCCGAACTCCTGCGAACACCACAGGATCAAGTCCTCGGAGAGCCGCGACACGTGCATGGCGAAAATCGACAACGCACTCAAAAGTTCAATGGCGAAATCCCGGTCCGCCACCGCATCCATGCTGTTGGGCGTAACGGCGTCGAAGCCGAGTTTTTCGCGGACAAATTCGCGGTCGATGGGCAATGTGGTCCCGGCAATCGCACCGGAGCCGAGCGGCATGACGTTCAACCGCTTGCGGCAGTCGGCAAGCCGTCCGAGGTCACGCTCCAGCATTTCCACATAGGCGAGCAGGTGATGTGCGAACAACACCGGCTGAGCGTGTTGAAGATGCGTGAAACCAGGCATGATGGCGGTCGGTTCGGCCTCGCAACGGGAAATCAGCGCGCGCTGAAAATCACGGATCATGTCGCGAATCAGCGTAATCTGGTCGCGAAGGTACAGGCGGACATCCAGCGCCACCTGATCGTTGCGGCTGCGGGCGGTGTGAACACGCGCGCCCTCGGCCCCGATCGCTTCGGTCAGGGCGCTTTCGATATGCATATGAATGTCTTCGAGTTCGACGCAGAATTTAAATTCGCCCGCCTCGATATTCTTTTCGATCCGGTCCAGTCCGGCGCTGATCAGCTCGGCCGTTTCCGGGGGAATAATCCCCTGGCGTGCCAGCATTGCCGCGTGCGCCTTGCTCCCCATGATGTCATATTTATAAAGCCGTTTGTCGAATGATACCGACTCCGAGAATTCCTGCATGTCCTTATCGGTGCCGCTGCCGAATCTGCCGCCCCACATTGCCATAATGATTATCCTTTGATTTTCCGGTTCATAATTATTTTACTTTCGGTAAAATACCGCTGTTTCGCGCATTTTTCAACTTTCGGTTTGCAATTATGCCATTCAGCCCTTAATTTATGGGAAATAAAAACGGAATTTGAATGATGAACAAGATCTCAATACTCGGAATCGGACCGTTGCTTCTGCTTTGCGGCTGCTTTGGCACCACTCAACCGGCGAAACCGGTCTACAAGGAAACGACGCACGACCGACCCAAACAGTTGACGCGCGACTATATGATCAAAAACAATGACCTCCGCGGCTGGCAGGACACCGATGACGACATCATGCGCCGGACCGCGTTCCGCCTGTTGCTGAACAGCCCGGACCACCGCATGGCCGCCGCCCGCAAGGGGTTGACCGACCGCGATCCGGTCATCCGCCGCTCTGCCGCCTATGCCCTTTACGAAACCGATGGCGAAAAGGCCTTTCCGGAAGTCGCCGCCCTTGGCAAAGACCCTGATTTCGGCGTTCGTTACATGGTCGCCGTCTGCGCGGCGGCACTGGCCAAACAGAACAGTTCAGAAGCCCTGCTTTACCTGGAAAACACCGCAAAAATCGATACCGACAGCCGAATCCGCCAACTGGCCAACCGCGCCTCCTGGCCGTATCATCGCGAAACCAAGCTGTTGCGCGACCTCCTGCCCAAAGACTACCCCATCGAAAAAATCAAAACCATCAATCTGCCTACCGATAATTGGAAGTTCCAACTTGATCCCAGTTTGAGCGGACACCTCGAAAACTGGCAGAAACCCTCCTTCGACGACAGTTCATGGAACCTGATTGATATGGGATATTGGGAAGAACAGGGGTTCAGCGACTACGACGGCATCGCCTGGTATCGCATCCACTTCGTCATGCCCGACCTCATGAAATGCAGCGCCATTCAACTGAACTTCGGCGGCGTGGAAGACAGCGCCTGGGTCTGGCTGAATGGCGAATACGTCGGTCAATACGATCTCGGCAAACATGGAAGCGCAACGCCGTTCCAGCTCAACGCCACCCGCGAAATACGCTGGGGGCAGGAAAACGTACTGGTCGTCCGCATTTCCAACAGCCGGGGCAGCGGCGGTATTTTCAAGCCGGTCTCCGTCGATATTTACAAATAGCGGCGAAACCACACGCAAAGCGTATTGTCCGGGTCGAAAAGATTGCCCGCCGAGGCGTAATCGCAGAATTTCATTCCGTCCCGGTTCACTTTGACCAGATTCATGCCGGTTGAGGCCTCCGCATCCGCGAGTTCAAAATCGGCCACCGGAACGTCAACCGCGCCGAGGCGCGAGTCCTGCGCCAGCACCACCGGACCGCACATCACCGCGCAATGGTCCTCCAATTCTTCAACACGAGCCGACAGATCGAAATCCATTCCGACCGTATCTCCGGGCGTCCATTCGCGTTCGGCCTTGAAATAACGTCCCGCCTCGACGGAACAACTTTCGCCGTTGATTTTCAGGGTGCTCGCCCCGCTCCACCAGCCGGGAATCCGCAGGCTGATCGTGAAACGCTCCGGTATGGACAATTCCAATACCCCCCTCACCTTCCCGGCGAACGGATAACCGCCGGATACCCGAAGCACGGCATTTTGTCCGCCCGGTGTCCGAAATTCGAGCGTCATATTTTCGTAACTGTTGATGACCGGGCCGTCGGAAGCGTTCAGGGCCCCCAGCAGGGGAGCCATCGCCAACGCTTCGGGGCCCTGCGCCAAACAGCAGTCATGACCGTCGAACGGCGTACCGAAACCGCGCAGAATCTGATCCGCCGCCGCCGTCTTGCAGGACGCCCCGGCCAGCGGAGTGGGGTTCATGTGGACCCAGCCGCTGCCGTCCGGCTTCATACCACCGAGAATGGCGTTATAGAAACTTTTTTCCAGTTCGTCGGCCACCTGTGAATCGCCGGTCAGCCTCAAAACTCGTTCGCAATAATGAATCCAGGTCGTCGTGACACAGGTTTCGCCAAGGGCTCCGCAGTCGGCGCGAAGTTGTTTAAATTTACCGTCGAACCAGTATTCACCGACGGCGTCCTTCAACCCGCCCGCGCCGGTTATGAAAATTTCGCGATCGCGCACCTGGTCATAAAATTTCACCACCGCCTCCAGATATTCCGGTTCCGGCTTCTCCAGATACAATTCCGAAAGTCCCTGAAAACAGCTCATCATCTCATACGCTTTGCCATTGCCGAGGTCGGCGGGGATTTCTCCCCGGCGCGCTTCGGCGAAAATATCGTGCCGGGTCGAACATCCCGACTCCGCAATCCACAAGGCGTAATCCAGATATTTGCGTTCGCCGCTGATCCGGTACACGCCGACAATCGCGCCGAGAATCGACGACGCGGCCAAACCGTCATGCCAGCCGCAGTCCACGATCCGTTTCCGTCCGGGCCCCACCTGAGTCATCAGGTGATCCACCAGCCAGGTACAGGCCAGCTTCACTTTCTCGTCCGGTTCAATCAGGTTGTAGTAGCGCAGCAGGCCCAGCAGGACGTATTTCCGTCCCCAAATGTCCCAGTTGTTGGTCTGGTCGTGTTCGGGATACGAACTGATGCAGCCGTCGGGGGTCTGGGTGGAAAGCAGGTCCGCCACCGAATCCCGAATAATCGCCAACAACTCGTCATCCGGCGCATCGTACCAGGAAAGAATGGCGGAACGCATGATCTTGCCCCAGAACTCACAGCGCCAGGCGTGGTCATCCTCGTTCCGAAAACGGAACGGATCGACAAGATGCCGGTAATTGATTTTTTTCAGACGGTTATTAATACTCCGGTCAAGCGCCGCGCCCATCGGGCCGGACAGGCGAACCGCCCCTGCCGGAAGAAAATTGAATTGATTGCCATTCATCATTTCCATAAACTCCTTCAGAATTGATGTTTCAGGCATATATTATAACCGTATCGGCAGGTTTGACAATGTAACAAATCGACAGTTTATGGTATTATTCTGACATTTGCCATTTTTTATCGGATCATACAGGAAAATCCCGGCCCGATTGTTCTTTCCGTACATCGAGTAGGAGAGGAAATTGAGTGATGTTCAATTTCCTCGTCCTCTCACACCAC
>CALABZ010000453.1 GCA_937888615.1 uncultured Lentisphaeria bacterium
GACGAAATGCGCGTGGTGGTGGTTCCGCTCTCCACCGAATATAAAACGCTTTCCCGTGCGGCGCACGAGGAGCTTTTGAAAGTCCAAATTGGATTCCTGAAACGGGGTTGCGAGGACAATCTTCCCGATCTTCTTCGGCTGGTCGAGGGGCTCGGACTCGGATTTCTGAACAAAAAGCTGGCCGGAGCGACGTGTGTTTGCGTTGCGTACAATCCCATCTACTCAGCGGAACATCTGCGGGAACGCGGTCAGTTTACCAGCGTCATTGAGTTGACGTTCAAACTGATCCGATGAAAGTCCGTATCGAATTCGACGAACGCCGGATTCTGGTTGCGGTTCAGCGTGGAAACAACACGGCTCTCCGCCGTGCCGGAGCGTATGTACGAAAGGCGGCGCGGAACAAAGTTTCCACTTCTGAACGCGCCTCCGCGCCCGGATCGCCGCCGAACAGCCGACGCGGTCTGCTGAAAAACTCTCTGCTTTTCGGAGTGGAGAAAAAGAAGCAATCGGCGGTCATCGGCCCGGCGGAATCCATCATAGGAACCGCGATGAAAGCGCATGAATTCGGCGGCAAATACCGCAAGCGCCGTTACCCCAAAAGGCCGCTGATGGGGCCGACTTTGGAGCGGACTGCAGGCAAACTCCCCACGATGTGGGAAAAATCAGTTAAACCTTAAAGGAGAAAATTACTATGGCTATTGTGCTTGGCTTGGATGCCAAACTTCTGCGCGGAACGGCCGGATCTGCCGGCGCGACCGAGGTCAAAAACGTCAAAGACCTTACGCTTAACCTCGAATCGGGCGAGGCCGATGTGACCACGCGCGCCACCAAAGGCTGGCGTGCTTCCGTGGCAACCTTGAAAGAAGCGTCGCTCGAATTCGGCATTCTTTATGATACGGAAGATGCTGACTTTCAAGCGTTTCAGACGGCGTATTTCGGCAACACACCGCTGTCGCTTTTCGTAACGGACGGCGCTGGCGGCGGTTTGGACGCCGACTGGTCGATCACCGGATTTTCGATTGAACAGCCCTTGGAAGAGGCACTGTCCGTTTCGGTGACGGCGAAGCCCACCGCTTCGACCCGCGCTCCGGCGTGGGTGTAAAGAGAGAGTCCCGGAAGCCTCTCGAAGAAGCTCAAATGTCCGGGACGTTTTTCAACCGTTCACCCTTTATATAATAGGATATATACCGAATGAAAAGTTTTACCGATAACAATGGACGGGCATGGATTTTGTCGGTCAACGTTGGGACGCTCAAACGGGTGCGCGCCCTGTGCAATGTGGATTTAGCAAACATCATCACGGTTGAACCGGGCAAGACTCCCAATGTTGATTTGCTGGAACGGCTTGCCAGCGATCCGGTGCTGCTGGTCGATGTGCTTTACGCCGTGTGCAAGCCGGAGGCGGATGCGAAGAATGTCTCTGATGAAGAGTTTGGACAAGCGATGGCGGGCGATGCGATTGAACTTGCAACTTCCGCTCTGCTGGATGAGATCATTGATTTTTTCCCCGAGGCGAAGCGCCGGATGTTTCAAAAAATTCTCGCAGCGACCCGGCGCTTCGAAACCAAAAGCAAACTGGCGCTGAGGGAGCTGCTGGAAGATCCGGAACTGGATCAAAAAATCGACGACGCACTCGAAGCGTTGACGAAATCATCCTCGAACTCGCCGGAGTCGCCGGAGTCAATCCCGATCCCCTGACGCTCCGGGAGCTGTTTTCTCTTGCCGAAGCACGGGGAAAGTTCGAATGGGAGCAGACCGCAAGTTTAATGGCGCTGGTGGTGAACCTCGTCCGCAATCCGAAAAAGAGCAAACCGGCGAAACCCGCCGACTTCAATCCCTACTGCATCAAACCGAAAACGGTGATCAAAGCACCGTTGACGGTGCTGAGGGATGTGTTTTGCACAAAAAAATGAATCTGCCTACCTCGTATAAGAAAATAGGCAGATCCATGATTTAATCGGGCAGATTACGGGAAAAACTTTTCCGGAGTTTCTCCCAACGCCGTGCCAAACTTTGTCGCGGCTTTCATAGTCAACTTGCGCTTTCCAGTCTCGTAATCGCTGATCATAACCTGCGAAATACCGGAACGTTCCGCTAAATCGCTCTGCGTCAGATCATGCTTGAGGCGAAAGCCCATAAGCAGAGAACCGGGAGTAACCTGCGTTTTCCAGTAATCCGTGTCCCGGACGTTCACCAGACGCTCATCGTCCTCGTCCGCACACAAAATTTCCACGGAAAACTGTTTTTTGAGATATTCCAAAATACTGGCGGCCCCGTCGCCATTGATAGAAATCTCAGTATGGGGCGTTTTCACGACTGCCAACATAGTACACCTCGATTGTTAAATTTCCGTTTTCATTTGTCCAACATGCAACATAACTGTAGTTGAGATGGCAATGGTATTTATTGCCGCCCAACGAAGAAAAGTTGCGCCAACTTTTTTGTTCCGGTCCGGTTGCTTCAAGATCCTTTACCAAGGCTTGATACAGTGCCTGAACTTCAACAGGCAGCTTCCATAGGTGCTTCTCCTGTTTCTTTTTTGTAATTACAATCCATGACATAAATGGACTCCATTCTGTTCTTGATAACTAAATATAACCTTTTATCACTATTTGTCAAGTGATAATCGCGAAAAAAGAGGAAAAAACATGTCCCTATCCGGCAATATCCGAGCCGGAGCCGCGTATGTCGAAGTCACCGCCGAGACATCGAAGCTCCAGCGGAATCTCACAGACGCGCAAGCCCGGCTGCAAAGTTTCGGACGGGCGTGTACTTTAATCGGCAAAGACCTGCTGATGGTATCGGGCGCAATGGCTTTGCCGCTTGGCTTGGCGGTTAAGAGCTTTGCGGATTTCGATGACAGGATGCGTTTGGTCAAGGCGGTAACAAAATCAACCGGCGCGGAGTTCGATACGCTGACGAAAGTCGCGGCAAAACTGGGACGAGAAACCTCGTTCACGGCGAAACAGGTCGCAGACGGCATGGTCTCGCTGGGACGCATGGGTTTCAGTCCCAAAGAAATCGAATCCGCGATCCAGCCGACGCTGGACTTGGCGCGCGCCACCGGCACGGAGCTGGGCGAAGCCGCTGACATTGCGGCCAACTCCATGCGGATTTTCGGGATTGAGGCAAGCAAAATGTCTGAAGTCGCCGATGTGCTTACGGCGACGGCGAACGGTTCGGCGCAGACCTTGACCGACTTGTTTGAAGCCCTGAAAATGGCCGGACCACAGGCAAAAGCGGCGGGTGAAAACATCGTTGACACCAATGCCGCCATCGGCATTCTGGCGAATCTCGGTATCAAAGGTTCGTTGGCCGGTACCGCTTTAAGAAAATCGTTCAGCCAGTTTGCCAAAGTCAAAGTGCAGGATCAGCTCAAGGCGGTCGGCGTCGAAACGGTCGATGCCAATGGTAATCTCCGCAAAATGGCGGATATTATGGCCGACATCGGCCGGGTGATGAATTCGCTTCCGACCGCCGAACGGATCGCCTTTGCCGAGGACATCTTCGATATTAGAGGTTCGCTTGCCGGTCTCTCCCTGGGCGGCAACGCCAAGGATTTGGAAGATTTCATCGTCAAATTGCAAGATATTGACGGCACGGCGCGCCAGACTGCCGAGGAGATGGATAACGGTCTCGGCGGCAGTTTCCGTAAACTGATGTCGGCGGTCGAAGGCGCGATGAACGCCATCGGCAAAGCCTTGGAGGGGACGCTTCAGCCGTTGGTCAACAAGCTGACCGGCGTGACGCTGGCGGTGATTGATTGGATCGAAGCCAACAAAGGTATGGTGACGGCTTTTGCCGTAACTGTGGCTGGAGCGGCGACATTGGGCGTGGCCTTGATTGCCATCGGAGTCGCGGCGAAAGGCGCGGCGGCGGGAATCGCCGTGGTGCATACCGCCATCAAGGGATTCACTTTTCTTCAAGGCATGGCAATCGCGCAGGGAACCGCGCTCAAAACTTCGCTTTCCCTTATTGCGTCGTCCTTCGCAAATTATCGGAATCTTGCGATTCCGGCGCTGGTCGGAACGGAACAGCTCTGCGCGGCATTCGGCCTCGCCGGGACAACGGCGAACCGGACGGCGGCAAGCATTGTGTTGATGAGCAACGCGGAAGCGGCGGCCGCCGCAAAATCGGTTCTGGCGGCAAAATGGACGGCAATGACGACCGCTTTGAAGTCCTTTTGGCAGACCGCGATTGTCGCAACGGTGGCGACCAGGGCGCAAGCGGCGGCGGAACTCGCGGCGGGTGCGAAAAACGCGCTGGCTGCGGGATGGATTGCCATGAGCAACGCCTTGAAATCGTTCACTTTGGCTTCTGTCGCGGCGACTGTCGCATTGAAGGCGCAGGGCGCGGCGGAGACGGCGATGGCGGCCAAGGACGCGATTGTCGCGGGCTGGCTCGCCATGACCAAAGCGATCAAAAGCATGACGCTGGCGACTGCTGCGGCAACGGTGGTAACCTATTCGCACACGGCGGCGGAAGCGCTCTGCACGGCGGGAACCATCGCACTGAACAACGCCAGAAAGATTGCGATAGCGACAACGGCGCTGTTCACGGCGGCAAATCTGAAAGCAGTGATTTCGGTGACGGCGGTTGCGGCGGGAAATTTTTTGCTTGCGGCGGCGGCCAAGATTGCGTCGGCGGTGATGTCCGCGATTGCGGCGCATCCGGTCGCGGCGGCCTTGATCGCACTGGGAGCGATTCTCGCGGTCGTGGTGGTTTGCATGTCACGCGCCGGATCGTATACGGCAAAACTCTCAGATAAGATGACGGAATTGCGCGAGAAAGGCGACGAACTTCGCAAGACCGACAAGCTCCGGATGGAGCGGTTGCAGCAACTGGCCTCCAAACAACGACTAACCAATGCGGAGATGGCGGAGGCGAAGAAACTCGCCCGTGATCTGCAACAGAAATACGGCGACCTCGGCATCACCATTTCCGACAACGCCATGCGGATTACCGCCTTGAACAGCGCCGCGTCCAAGCTCGGAGCGGTGGAACTCAAAGTCACCAACGCCGACGATTTGGATAAGATGTCGCGTCTGAAAGAGCTGTCCGTCCGCGTGAATTTGAACACGGACGAGCAGACCGAAGCGGCGAATCTGATCGAGACTCTCTCCGCCCAATACGGCGATCTGGGGCTTGAGGTTGACCGGACGAAGAAACGGGTTATTGCGCTTACCGACGCCGCCGGGCGGATACAGGGCGTCAAGCTCGGTGTCAAAGTTGAGATGGACGATTTGCCGAAATTCGACAAGTTGAAAAGCCTGTCGATGGAGCTGGATTTGACGGTTCCGCAGCAGACCGAAGCCGAACACCTGATTTCCGAACTTTCCGCAAAATACGGCGACCTCGGCTTGACCGTCAACCGGACGACCGGGCAGATTGAACGGCTGAACACGGTCGCCGGGGCGATTAGTGATATTACATTCAAGGTTCGCGGGACGGAAGACATCCAAAAGCTGAACCGGCTGAAATCTCTGTCCGTTCAGGCTAATTTGGATGTACAGGGACAACAGGACGCAGAGCGACTGGTTACTGAACTCTCCGATAAATATGGAGACTTGGGGCTTGCCGTTGATAAGTCAGCCGGACGAATCGTAGCCTTGAATGCAGAAGCAGCCCGGTTGCAAACACTCGAAGTCAGCGTCAAGGGTGAAGAAGATATCGCCAAACTACAACGATTGAAAGCTCTCTCGCTGGAAGTGAAGCTTGATGTCGACCGTCAAAACGAAGCTGACGCCTTGGTTAACGACCTCTCCAAAAAATATGGTGATTGGGGCGTGGCTGTCGACCGGGCGACCGGAAAAATTACCCGGCTGAATTCGGTTGCGGCAAGTCTCCGGGAGATTTCGGTCAAAGTGACCGGCACAGAGGACGCGAACAAGGCCGCCCGGCTTCAGACGCTCTCCCAAGCACCGCAACTGGACGCTTCCGGGATTGCGGAAGCAAACACACTTATCGGCGAGCTCAAAGCCAAATACGGTGAACTCGGCGTAAGTGTGGACGCGGCATCCGGCCGGATCGTGGCGATGACCGAAGCGCAAAAGCAGTTTGCGGCGGCGACGCAGATCATTCAAACGGGCAACGATCCCTTGAAAGAGACGCATCTTGCCCAGCTGGAGCGATTGCAGAAACTCGCGGCACAGGAAAAGCTGACCGCAGCTGAACAGGTTGAAGCCCAGAACATCGTCAATTCCCTCAACGGCGCATACGGTTCGCTCGGATTGGGAATCGACACCATCACCGGCAAATTGGGCATGGCTGCTGGCGCACAGCAGAAACTGAACGATGCCATGAAGCAAGCGACTCTCACGGAGCTGGACGCTGAAATTGCCGAGATGGAAGCGAATCTCAAGGAGCTTCGGGCTGAAGATGAAGCATTGCTGTCTTATTGGAACAACAACCTATGGAGCCAAATTTCCGGTCGTCAAGAGGAAGCGCAAAAGAAAATCGAAGCCAACGGCGACCGCGCTTCCGCCTATCGGCAGAGAATTCACGCGGCAAAAAAGCGCAAACAGGCCGTGGAACAGGAGAAGCCGGGCGCGACAACCGGCGAGGACGGCAAGCCCGTCGCAACGACCGCAGAAAATGTTGCGGCAGAGAAAGCCAAACGGCAACAGGCCTCCGACGATGCGGACGCGGCGGCTAAACGGGTAGCGGAAATTGACAAAAAACTCGCTCGCGAACGAAAGACCGAGTTGGAAAATGAAATCGACGAGATCATCGAACTGCGGGATGAATACAAGAAATTGATTCAAACCATGCTCGATTTTGAAAAATCCAAGCCGGAAGCCGAGCAGGACAAAAAGAAGATCGCCGAGCTCGAAGGCAAGTTGGCCGAAGCCGATAAAGTTGCGGAAGACCGTATTGCCAAGGCCCGTGAGAAATCCGCCGAAAAGATGAAAAAAGACGTGGAGGAGTATCAGCGTCGGTTCGAGGAGTCCGCACAGGACGTTCAAGAGCGCCGCGCCGAAGCCGAGCAGGACCGCAAAGTCGATGAGACGCTGAAAAACGACAAGGATGCCGGTGTTCAGATGCTTCAGGGCATGATCACGCAGTATCAGCAGGCCGCCGAAGCCGCAAAAGCACAGTTTCAGAAAGAGCTGGAAGCGGCTCAGGCTGACGGGAACATCGACGAGAATGAGAAACGCCGGATCGATGAAGCCCAAGCCGCCTATTCCCGCGCGGAATCGATGGTGGACAAATATTCCGGCAAGCTCCGCGATGCCCAGGACGGGACGCAAAGCGCCGCTGAACGCACACAGGTTTCCGGAGGATTTCTTGCGGAAGCGCTGGACGCCGCACTCGGCGGAAGCGGAAGCGAGGCGGAACGCACGGCGAAAGCAACCGAGACCTTGACGCTTCAAGGCCGGGAAACGAACAAACTCCTGAAGAAGATTGAAAACAACGCGGGAGGAATCACTTACAAATAATGGAGGATTGATAACTATGGCCGCGAGAGTGGAACAGAGCTACGAAGAACATACAAAATCCATCGACAAGTTCGGAAAATACGTCAGTGTGGAAATTCCGTATCTGGTTTTTGATGCTGCGGATGAGGATGCGGCGCTCGCTGCGGTACTGGGAACGGCTCCCCAATACTGTCAGGACTTGCCGCTTGAAACCATTGAAATTGATTCGCGGCAATCCGAGACGACCTTTCGTGTGAATGCGCGGTATAAGGATAAAGAATTATCTTCCTCTGACGATGACGACGAAGAGGACGAGCCGACCGTGAGTTTCGACTGCGGCGGCGGTTCCAAACATTTACTTTACAGTCTGAGTCAGAAAAAATCGTTCGGGACGAAGGATGCCGGTGGCGCAATCGGCTGGAACGGAAAATCCGGTGACGATTGCGAAATCGCCGGAGTGGATATTCCGACCGCCCAGCTTCGGGAGACGTACACCAAGCAGATGCGAATTTCCAAGCTCTCCACCAGTTTCAAGAAAAAGGTGGCGGCGCTGGTCGGCAAGGTCAATTCCGGGAGTTTTCAGGGCTGGAGCGCCGGAGAGGTGATGTTTCTCGGCATGAGTTATTCAACGCCCGCCAAGAAAGCAAAAAAAGTAACGGTCACATTTAATTTTGCCATTCAGCCCAATGAATCCGGGGTCAAAGTCGGCGGAAAAAGCGTCTCGAAAAAAGGCTTTGAATATGTGTGGGCGATCAGCAAGACGGTTGTGAACAACGGAGTGCCGAAAATCGAGGTGGAAGCCATCTACGTGGATCAGGTTTGCGAATATGCCAGCTTCAGCGCGCTGGGACTGTGAAATGAAAAATACAATACTCGCAGTCATGAAACGCGGAATGCGAAGCATGAGCATTGGAATGACGGAGAGCGGGGGAACCACCGAAATTGCGGTGAAACCCGAAGGGCGCGGAGCCTCAAACGGCGACAGCGCCGCAATTTAAGGGGGATATATGGCGTTTTTTCCTGACGTATCCAGAGGCGAGAAATTTCAGCCGAATGCACTTCTGTCCAACAATGTCCGGCACATTGTCAACGCGCTCAACGGTTTTAATGCGAAGCCGATGATGGCGACGGGCGGCATGATCCGCATTCAGGTTTACAACAATACCGGCTCTGCCATTACGGAGGGAACGGCGGTGAATTTCACCGAAAAAGGTGCGTTATGCGATACCGCCGTTCCCGCCGAACCATTGAAGGATACCGCCAAACCATGGGGGGTGCTCGTCAACAAACTGGACCCCAAAGCGATAGGCAGTTGCATTTTGTGCGGTCCGGCGAATGTGAAACTCTCCGGAAGCGGCGATTATGCGGCTCCAACGAAGAACACTCCGGCAACCTTTACCAGAGGCGCAACTGGAGCGCCGGTGATATTTGCAGGGGAAAACGGAAAAGGAATGGTGTTGCTGGGAGCAATCGCACAGGATATCTACGACGGTCCGTTTGCGATTTCTTACGATGCGGAAAAGAAACAGCTCAAAGTCAATGCTGGTTATCTGAACCGCAACGGCGAATGGAAAGATGTCGCCAAGAAGGAACTTGCAGCCTCAACCGGGACGGTGTGCGTTTGCACCACACTCGGAAGCGATGGCAAATGGACGGATGCCGAGATCAAAATCTCAACGCCCGGACAGTATGCGTTTCCGATTGGAAGTTGCAAGGTCGAGGGCGAATCGGTGACATTCTGTTCATTCCGGGTTCCAGTCGCTATCTTTCTGGTTTCCGATGTGTGTTCCAGCACGAATTGAGGTGAGCAATGGCAGAAGAAAACGAACCGCCTTCCATTTTGTGGCTGGATATGAAGACAAAGAAAATCATCAAAAAAAAGAAAAACGGCCGGTTGGTTGACTGCTGGGCGTGTCCCTGTTGCAAACCGAAGGTGATCGCAAGCAAAATCACCAATGCGAACACCGGACCGAAAACATGGGATTTGACTCCCTATCAGAAGGAACGCATCGGCTTGCCGGGAGCGAAATGGCGGCTCCGCGACGTCGGAGAATCCCATCACAACAATCCGAACGCATCGTGTTCGGGAAGTCAGTACGGCGAAGGCTGGATTGATGAAAAGGGCAAACTTGTCGGACTTCCGGCACAGTTCACCTCCGGTTATTCCTACAACGGTTACATGGAAATTCAGCAGGGATGTGTTCAGGAGGACGGCTCCATTAAATGGCCTTGTCCGTAAATTCTCAGGAGATAATATGTTTCAATTCAACGACAATCGCTTTACCCACATGCCGTTTGCTTCACCGGATGCGGACGGCAATCCGAAAGAATTCTGCTGTATTCCGGTGAACGGCGTGTGGAAATTGTATCACTTTACCGGAAAACGCTGGCAGCGGATCAAAACCGGCCTTCCTGCGGAAGTGTTTGAATGCGGCCCCTGCGCGGAATATGAGGACGGCATGTGGAAGATTTCTTTTATTGCCGGAGGTGCGAAGAATGATCCGCGATTCCGGCTCTACCGGATGTACGGCATCAACGCCAAACCGATGGCGCAGGAGTTCGCCGACGTTGGCTTTGTCCGCAAAGATCATGTTGTTTACGGCGGACGCCGCGGACCGGTCACGATTGTCGAACCGGGACGCGTGGTTGTCCTGGATTTCCCGGATGCGGAATTTCTCTACCGGGTTTCCTTCAATCCGTTCAATCCGAATCAGCTTCTGATTTCCGGGCAGTATCCGGGCGGAGAAATCTTTTCATGGGCTTACCAGCCGGGATTGAAAAAGCTGTATGAAGTGGTTGCGGACGGTGTTCCTGCTTACAAGTGTGCGTTTTTCGGAGAAGATTGCTTCTATGCCCAGCGGGATGGCGGCTTTGAAGACCGCCATATCGCCAAAGCGGAATCGCTGGTATTGAACGAGCTTGCGGCGGAAACGCACATCATCGAAAAAGAAGAGCCGACCTATTCGGCTTCCGGAAACGCGGAGTTTGAGTGATGGCGTGTTCATGTCATGGACGGGACGGCGCGGCGGTGACCAGAATATCTCCGTTTGACCAATGCACGGCGTGCGCGAAAAAACATATCGTCAAAGCGTGGTCGCTCTGGAATGAGTTTCTTTACACCGATGACAACCGCGATTCGATCAGCGGTCAGCTCCGGCTGGCGGTCGATCATCTGATGTACGACCACCGGGATATTGCATTGAACGCGCGTGATCTTGCCGTGCTGATCGAGGAGAATCGCGATGCGGAATCCGGCGACCGCTGGGATGAGCTTCTTCGGCAAATCCGGGACGCCTACCGCGCCGACCATCCGGATCATGCCGGGCGGCTGAAACAACTTGCAATGGAGACATAATGCAAAATACCACTTTTTTTGTTGCCGCGAACGAGACGCTGGGCGTGGTCAAAGATTACGCCAATGCGAAAAGCATCACGCCTCCGACGCTGGTTCGCGGAGTGGAGGCGTGTTTGAAGATGCGCCTCTTCGCCAACCGGGATGGAACGGAACGTTATCCATTGTCCGCGTTTTCCCGGATTGTTGCGTGGCAATGGGCGATGGACAATGACTTTAATGAGGCCACCAACTACAAATTGACGGGTGACGACGCGGATATTTCGATTGGTTCGGTCACCGAAAACATTGATGGCGAGGAGATCGAATATACCGAAGTTTCGATTCCGATGACACGGATGAATACCGAGGAACTTGCGGCCTGGCTTGGCACGGAAAAAAGCAAGAGCGGACTGCATGGCGAACTTGTCGGATTCGATTCCGATGGCCGTCAGGTATTCATCCTTCAAATTGAAAATTTCACGGTCAGAAACCGGATCACCAGTCTCGGTTCGCCAATTGAAATACAAGCCGACTATCTGACCGCCGCACAAGTCCGGGCATTGATTGCATCGGGCATGGAGTGTGAATTCAGCTTGACCGGTGAAGAATGGCATTCGCTTCAGGCGGATGAAGACCGGTTCTTCCGTTTTCGTTTAACCGGTGGTTCAGGCGATTGGAGCGATCCGGTCGGACTGGTCGCCGGGACCAAAGGCGATGCCGGAAAGGATGCGTATTGTTATGTGGCATACGCTTCGGACAGCAGAGGAACGAACTTCTCACTCACGCCGACCAACGGACTGAAATTCCGGGCGGAGATCCACACGGAAAATGCGATTGAAACTCCGTCCGCAGAAGATTTTTCAGACTCGGTTTGGGTAAAATACTGCGGCGATGACGGAACCGGCGTCGGCGATATGTTGAAATCGGTCTACGATCCCGATGACGACGGCAAAGTGAATTCGGCGGACGAAGCCGATCATGCCGCCAGCGCCGATGCCGTTCCGTGGAATGGTGTATCGGGAAAGCCGACCGGATTCACGCCGCTCGCCCATAAACACACCATGGGAGACATCTCGAATCCGGTCTGTCAGAAAGTATATGGCGAGTCGAACCCGAAAACGCTTTATCTTGATACACCGATTCTGCGGAACACCGCGACGAATTCCTCCGGCACAATTGAACTGGAATTTACCGCCATCAAAGAAAGTGTCGGGGGCTCCGTGGCGGCGATCTCGGACGGACTGCTGTGGACGTGGGAATATCATGTTCCCTGCGGAGCGGAAGTTTCCGGCGTGTCGGTGGGAAGCGAATCCTGCTCCATGGTCGGCGTCAATATTCCGGAAACACTGGAACTCATCAACAACAATGTGACGGTGCATGTGTTTGTGATCCGGGCGCTCTACAAATCCGGCGCGGTCAACAATGTCCGGTATCAGGCCAATTACGCCTATTCCTATGAGGCGTAACCATGCTCATCCCTTATCAATATAATAAGATGGCAGCGGGGGCGACGGTCAGCGAGACCAACCGGGCGAAATACGGCGAACGCGGCGTATTCACATTTTTGCGGAACGGGTCATGCAATCAAAGCTGTATGACGATGAAAAACCGCTATCTCGTTTCCAGCAACATCAGCCGGATGGATGTTTCCAGCGCCGGAGTCGCGCTCCATACCACCGTCAATTACGGGGCAAGCATGTTTATCCGCGATGGCGGCGCGGCGACCAGCACGGTTGTCAACAGCAACGCCAATTTACAGGTGAGTTCCGGCGGATTCGTCCAGGATGTGGAAGTGAACTATCAGGGATATGTGTATGTGAATCCGGGGGCGTCAGTAGACGGATTGCAGATTCATTCCTACGGACGGGTTTACGCCTATTCCGACACGGAAATCCGAAACGCCCATATCTCTTATGGCGGCGGTCTTTACGGTCAGGGTACCAGCGTGACATTCGACAGCTGTGTGGTTTCCAGCGGAGCGGATTTCAACGCCGGACAGTCGGCCGGAGTTCAGGTTCTGCATACCACCATCACGCAAAATGCCAGTTTCTGGTGCTACAACGGAATGAACGTTACCCACACGACCGTCATGCCGGGAGCTTATCTCGGCGTTTCGTCCGGAGGCAGATGCTACGATGTCACAGTGGCGTCGGGCGGCAGAATTTCTCACGGCGTTTGGGGACATGATTCGGAAACGGTGGTGACCGGTTCAAATCAGTATGGAAGTTTCTATCTCTCCAACGGCACGGCATGCAACTATGTGCTTGCCGCAGGCATGAATCAGCAACTTTTCTATTATGCCAGCGCACTCAGCACGGTCATGAGTTCCGGCGGAAGCCAGCTCATTTCGTTCGGGGCGGCGGCGCAGTACAATACGATTTTCAGTTCGGGACGGCAGTTCATCTATTCCAGCGGACGGGCTTTGGATACCATTGTTTCGTCCTACGGGTCGCAATTCGCGGATTTCTTCGGGACGGCAATCCGCACCACGGTTTGCAGTTCCGGCTGGCTTTATGTGACCAATTTCGGGCGGACAATCAGCACGACCGTCGAACGGGGCGGTACGGCTTACGCCTCCTATTGCGGCGCGATGACTTCAACGAACATCTCAGGATGGGTTCAGTTGAACAACGGCTGTTCCGGACGGAACATCACCGTCAATTCCGGGGCATACTGCTATTTCAACTATGCCTGCAACGGTGGAGATTTTCATGTTTCAAGCGGCGGCAGTCTTTATATCTCGCAAAACTGCGAAGTGGACGGCGTCAACGTTTCGGACGGCGGACGGCTGGAAGTCTATTCCATGTGCCAGCTCTCCAACGTGAGCGTCGGAAGCGGTTCGGTGAATATGGGCGGCTACTGCGGATTCACCTCGACTGTTATGGGACGCGGTGCGCGAATGTGGGGATCGAATTTCTGCAACTGGCAGGGCTTTTTCATTGGAGACAGCGCGTATGCCAGCCTCTACTACACCTGCGGAATGACGGACGTTTCGGTCGGAACGGGCGGGTATCTCTATCTCTCGCAAAACTGTTCGGCGGTGAATCTCAATATCGCAGACGGCGGCACGGCGTGGATCTGCAACTCCTGCAATCTTGCCAACGTCACACTGGGGGCTGGCGCGTCGCTCACTGCATCGTATTTCACCGATTTGGAAAACGTGCAAATCGCTTCCGGCGCGGTGATGTGGATGCACTCAAGCCAATGTCATGCGACGAATGTGACGGTTTCCGAGGGCGGCAGTTTTTACCTCTCCCGGTACAATTACGCGACCAGCGTCACGGTCGATCCCGGCGGCATGTTCTATGTGGCAAGCGGAGCAAGCGCATTCGCAGTCACCAGTTCAGCCGGAGCGGAAATCACCGTCGAGGACGGCGGTTTCATTGAATACACAACCATTGAGGAGGAAATTCCAAGTGAATGATTTTACCATAAAATGCGAACCGGTCGCGGACGCTCCGCTTCCGGTTCATCCACCCGAACCGCCGAAGGAACCGGCGTTTGTGCTTCCGCCTAAAACACCGACACAGGAGGCGGTCGATGGCATCCGGTTTGATTTCAACAACGGCCTGCGCGTCCGTTTTCCGGAAAAGGGCGAATACCGCTGTTTGTTCAAAGACCTTGATTCCGGTTGCATTCTTTACTGCATGGACGTCAAACCGGGATGCACGGTCGAAAGCGTCAAAAAGTTTTTCGTCCGGTTCAGTGTGGAAGTCTACCGCAAGGATGATTTGAAAGAACCGATATTCCGGCACGATCTCGACCTCTCCGCCAAAGAGGTGCTGGTGCAACTGCCGGTCGGCGCGCTGGGCGACACCATCGCATGGTTCTCTTTCGTCGAACGGTTCCAGAGGCGGCACGGCTGCAAACTCTTCTGTTCCATGTCCAACGAAATCGCCGAACTGTTCCGTGGTCAGTACCCGGACATATCCTTTATCACGAAAGAGGAAGCGGCGAAACTCAAGCCTTACGCCACTTACAATACGGGGCTGTTCTTCGGCGGCAACACCGACAATCAGCCGTTTGATTTCCGGCAGACCGGGCTTCACCGGACGGCGGGGCTTATCCTTGGCATTGA